>JADJJE010000033.1 GCA_016706685.1 Sandaracinaceae bacterium
CGAGTAGGCGTAGTCCTCGAGGTCGAAGTGGCCGCTCTGCCACCACAGCCGCAGACCCGTGTGCGGGCGCACGAAGGGCGAGTCGCCGTGCTTGTCGAAGTAGTAGCTGTTGGAGCCCGCGCAGCCCGGCTGCGTGAAGATGGTGCTCTCCATGCGGCGCCGCATCTCCTCGGTGTAGGCGTCGTGGGGCGCTTGCTTCACCACCACGCGCGTGGCGGCGCGCCGCCGAGCCTCGCCGATGCAGCGCACGATGTGCCGCACGTTGGCCTCGATGATGCTGAACCACGAGGCGCCGGTCACGGAGTAGGGCCCGTTCATGAGCCAGAAGTTGGGCGCCTGCGGCACCGAGATGCCTTCGTAGTTCTGGTAGCGGTGCTGGTCCCAGAACGCGCCCAGCTCCACGCCACCGAGGCCCACCACGGGGAAGGCGGGCATGGCCCCCAGATCCAGCACCTTGAAGCCGGTGGCCAGGATCAGCGTGTCGATGGGCCGCTCGCGGCCGTCCTGCGTGATGATCGAGTGCTCGGTGATGCGCGCGATGGGCTCGGTGATCAGCTCGGTGTTCGGGCGGTTGAACGTGCGGAGGTAGCGGTTGGAGAACGAGGGCCGCTTGCAGCCGAACGAGTAGCGCGGCGTGAGCTTGCGGCGCACCTCGGGGTCCTTCACCTGGCGCTGCAGGTGCTCGAGGCACACCCGCTCGATGTTGCGCACCAAGAACGGGAAGGTGGTGTGGTGCACCACGCCGAGCACCATGATCACCTCGGTGGCGGCGCTGGTCATCAGGCGCATCAGCTTTTGCGTGGGCGGGGCGGCCTCGAACAGCGCGCGTACCTGGGGCGCGATGGCGAAGTCCACCTTGGGGAGCACCCAGATGGCGGTGCGCTGGTACACGTCCAGCTGCTGGGCCTCCTCCGCGATCTCGGGGATGAGCTGCAGCGCCGAAGCGCCGGTGCCGATCACCGCGATGCGCTTGCCGCGCAGGTCCGCGCCATGGTCCCAGCGCGCGGTGTGGATGACCTGCCCAGCGAAGCTCGAGACCCCTTCGATGTCCGGCATGCGCGGCTTGTCGAGTGGCCCCACGGCGCCCACCAGGAAGCGGGTGGTGATCACGCCCGCGCTCGTGTGCACGCGCCAGAGGTCGTGGGCCTCGTCGAACACGGCGCGCTCCACGTACGTGTTCAGCCGCAAGTGCGGGCGCAGCTGGTACTTGTCGGCGCACTGCTCCGCGTAGGCGCGCAGCTCCTTGCCCGGCGCGAAGGCGCGCGTCCAGCCCGGGTTGGGCTCGAACGAGTAGCTGTAGGTGGCCGACGGAATGTCGACGGCGACACCCGGGTAGGTGTTGTGGCGCCACACGCCGCCCACGCCGTCGGCGGCGTCCAGGATCACGAAGTCGTGGATGCCCGCTTCGCGTAGCTTGATCCCGGCGCCGAGGCCCGAGAAGCCGGCGCCCACGATCACCACGTCGTGGTCCACGGCGGAGATGGCGGCGCTGCGGGTGGTCATCGTGTCTCAGGCTCTCGCTACCCACCGCGATTGGCAAGAGCGCGCGCCTCCAGGCTTTCCATTTGCGGCGAAAACGTGCTTCATGCGCGTCTCGACACGGGTCGAGCCGAGCTGACTCCATGCGCATCCTGGTGGTCGAAGACGACGCGAAGATCTCGGGCTTTCTCCAGCGTGGCCTCGGCGAAGAAGGCCACCAGGTGGAGGTGGCGGCGCACGCTTTCGGCGGCCCGCGCCGAGGCGCGCGCTCGGGTACGACCTCATGCTGGTCGACCGCATGCTGCCGGACGGCGACGGGCTCACGCTGGTGCGCGACATGCGCCAGCACGGCGACGCGACCCCGGTGATCTGCCTGACCGCGCGCGACCAGACCGAGGACAAGGTGGAGGGGCTCTACGGCGGCGCCGACGACTACCTGGTGAAGCCCTTCGAGTTCGGGGAGCTCCTGGCGCGCATCGCCGCGGTGACACGCCGGGTGCCCAGCGCGGGCACCCTACAGGTGGGGGACCTGAGCATCGACCTCCCGAGCCGGCGAGTGCACCGGGCGGGCCGGGAGCTGCACCTCACGGCGCAGGAGTACGCGTTGCTGCGCTACCTGGCCGAGCACGCCGGGGAGGTGCTCTCGCGCACCCGCCTGCTCGAGGCTGTCTGGGACATGTCGCACGACCCACGCACCAACGTGGTGGACGTGTACATCAGCTACCTGCGCGCCAAGATCGACAAGGGCTGCGACCACAAGCTGCTGCAGACCGTGCGCGGCGTGGGCTACGTGCTGGACGACAAGCCCCGATGAGCGCGTCCATCTCGAAGCAGATCGCGCTCGGGGGGACGGCCATCCTGGGCGCCACGCTGGTCCTGGTGGGTGTGGCCACTGCCATGGTGCTGCACCGGCGGGAGACCAGCGCGCTCGACGAGGCGCTGCTCATCGCCGCGCACGGACGTGCCCGCATCCCGAGGTGGACGTCGAGGTCGAGGTGGAGCACAGCCGCGCGCCGATCGACGCGTGGATCGTCGCGCCGAGCGACCGCCGTGTCCCGGCTTCACTGGCGCGGGCCGCGCTGCGCGCCGAGGCTCCCCTGCACGTCACCGTGGGAGACCAGCGCATGGTGTTGCTGCCCTTCGAGGTGGAGGGCGACGAGGACGAAGAGCGCGAGGAGCTGGCGGCGGCCACAGCGCCAGTAGTCACCCTCGCGCGCAGCGTCGGCCCCTTCGCAGGCGTCTACGCGCTCCTCGCGGCCATGGCGGCGCTGGTGGCCACGTTCGTGCAGCTCCACGCGGTGCGGCGCGCCTTCGAGCCCGTGGACCGCGCTCGCGAGCGCGCTAGCCGCGTGACCGGGTTCGGGGCTGACCAGCGCCTCGACGAGGAGGCGCCGGTCGAGATCCAGCCGTTGCTGGTGGCGATCAACGGCCTGCTCGAGCGCCTCGACCGGTCCTATCGCGCCCAGACCCGCTTCACGGCGGAGGCCGCCCACGAGCTGCGCACGCCCGTCACGGCCATGCTCGGGGAGCTGGACGTCACTCTTCGCAGCCCGCGCTCGGCCGAGGCCTATCAGGAGGTGCTCACCTCCATGCGCGACGACGTGCTCCGCCTGCGTCAGCTGGTGGAGGGGCTGACCGCGCTCTCGCGGGTGGACGCCAGCGACCTCGGGCGCAGCCACGAGCTGATGCGCGCGGGGGAGGTGGCGTCCAACGCGCTCGCCGCCGAGAGCGCCACCCTGCGCGCCGCGGGCAACACGGTCACGGTGCAGCTCGAGGACGACCCCGAGATCGAAGCCAACCGCTCGCTGGTGGAGGCGGCGCTCGGCAACCTGCTGCGGAACGCGGCGCGCCATGCCCCCGGTCGAGACGTGGTGCTGCAGGTGGCTCGGCGCGGCGACTTCGCCGAGTTCACGGTGGACGACGCGGGCCCCGGGGTGGAGGAGGGCGAGCGCGAGGTGCTCTTCGACCGCTTCGTGCGCGGCGGGAGGGCGCGCGAGCTGGACCGCCAGGGCCTCGGCCTCGGCCTCCAGCATCACGCGCGAGGTGGCGCGCCGGCACGGTGGGGACTGTGTGCTCGAGCGCTCGCCCCTCGGGGGGCTGCGGGCGCGTCTCACGCTGCGTCTCCCGGCAGCGCTCAGCGACGTCTAAGGTCGCTCTCATCGTCCTCCAATCTCGGCGCCGCAAGCTAGGGGCGAACCAAGAGGAGGTTCCGATGAACAAGCACCTGGCTCTCGCATATGCATTCGCAGGACTCGCCGTAGCGGCCGCCCTGATCGCCTTCGTCACCACTTCCAGCGTCACGCCCGCCCTCGTTGACCCAAGTCACGACAGCCGAACCTACTTCGGCTATCCATGACTTACCGGGGGACCCCGCATCGGTCGGGGCGTCGGCCTCCGCACCCGAGCCGGCGGTCGAGTACGTGTACGTCGACGAACCGGCGCGCGCGGGCGATCGTCACGATGACGACGACGAGGAAGACGAGCACGAGAACAACGAGCACGAGGACGACGACGAAGACCGCGAAGAACGAGGTGGCCACCATGACGATGATGACTGAGCGCGAGGTGCAGAAGCGGTTGGTCGACCTGTCGGTCATCGCCCTCTAGGCGCTGGTCCTCGGCAGCGGCTACCTGCTGGCTTCGAGCGTGGACCGGGAGCACGCGCGGCTCGCCCCGGCGGTGCAGGAAGAAGCCGTCCAGCTCGCTACGGTCAGCGCCGACGTGACCGACGCGCCACCGGTGCCCGGGCTGCAACCGGCGCCACGGCCCACGCGCCGCGTGGTGGTGGTGCGTCGCACGAGGGCGTCATGAAGCAGCACGCGTTTCTCGCGATGGGGACCGACTGGACGATCCTCGCCGACGGCTGCGGCGCCGAGGCCATGAATCGGGCGGAGCGGCTGGTGCGCGACGTGGAGGGGCGACTCTCCCGCTTCCTGCCCGACTCGGCCGTCTCGCGGCTCAACCGCGACCGCGAGGCGAGCGACCCCGTGCTGGCCGCCGTGCTGCACGAGGCCATGGGCTTCTGGCGCGACACCGGAGGGGCCTTCGATCCGCGCCTCGGAGCCCAGCTCGCGTCGCTCGGCTATGACCGCCCGTTTGCCGACGTGATGAGCCCGGCGGGGTCATGGCGCGGCGCGGACGCCCAGGTGCTCCACGTGATCATCGAGGGCGACCGCGTGCGGCTCGAAGGCGCCGGCAGCGTGGACCTCTGCGGCATCGCGAAGGGCTGGACGGTAGACCGGGTGCTCGACGGGCTCGTCGTCGCGGGCGCCGAGGCGGTGCTCGTGGACGGCGGCGGTGACATCGCGGTGCGCGGCGCCGAGTGGCCCATCGGATTGGACGACGACCTGAGCGTCCTGCTGCGCGATGGTGCCGTGGCCACGTCATCGACGCGAGGGCGGTGCTGGCAGTCGGCGCACGGTCAGCACGCGCACCACATCCTCTCGGCCCGCACCGGCCTCCCGGCGGAGTCCCCCGTCGACACCGTCACGGTGGTCGCGCCCAACGCCACCACCGCCGACGCCCTCGCCACGGCGGCGCTGGTCGACCCCTCTGGTCAGCTGCCGCTTCTCACGGGGCCCGGCTACCAGGCGGCCATGCGCGCGTCGAGCGGCGCCTGGTACACCACGCCCAACTGGAGCGACGCGCCATGAAGAGCGCGTTCCCGGTGTGGGTCCAACGCTTCGCCCTCGCGGCCCTGGGCGCTGCCACCGTGCTGTCCATGGCGCCCTTGGTGGAGCTGCTCGCCGCGCCGGGGTGCCCGTGATGTGGTGGGCGGATCGTGCCCTCGGCTTGCTGGCGTACGTGGCGCTCTGGCTGTCCACGCTGTTCGGCGTGCTGGTGGCCAGCCGCGGGGCGGGAGGACTGCTCGACCGTGCCACGGTGCTCCAGCTGCACAGTCGCTGGGCGCTCGTCGCGCTCAGTGCCACGGGACTCCATGTCCTCACCGTGGTGGGTGACCCCCACTCGGGCATCTCGCCGCTGGCCGTGTTCGTGCCCGGGGTGGCGGAGAAGCTCACCGCGCCGGTGACCCTCGGCACCGTGGCGCTCTACGGGCTGGTCAGCCTCGGAGTCGCTACCTACCTGGCCGACCGCATCCCGAAGGTGGTCTGGCGCGCCATCCACGCCACCGCGTTCGGCACGTACCTGCTGGCTCTCGCTCACGGCATCTTCGCGGGCAGCGAGACCCAGCTCCTAGCCGTGCGTGCGCTCTACGTCGGCACGGGAGCCGTGCTCGTAGTGGCCCTCGTGCAGCGCGTGTTGCTCCGCCTTCTTCCCTCAACCTCGAAAGTTGGACCTGCATCATGAAACGCATCCTCGTCTGGGACCTCCCCACTCGGCTCTTCCACTGGCTGCTGGCGGGCTCGTTCGTCGCAGCGTTCGCCATCGCCAACGTGGTGGACGACGACAGCTCCACCTTCGTGGTCCACATGCTGCTCGGCGCGGTCATGGGCCTCCTGGTCGTGTTGCGCGTGGTGTGGGGCTTCATCGGCTCGCGCTATGCGCGCTTCGGCTCGTTCGCCTTCGGCCCGAGCGACGTGATCGCCTACGTGAAGGGGCACCGTCAGCGGGGAGGGAAAACGCTACCTGGGGCACAACCCGGGCTCTAGCGTGGCCATCTGGGCCATGCTCGGGTTGACGCTCGGGCTGGGGGTGAGCGGCGCTCTCATGTCCTCCAACGAAGCCCTCGAAGAGGTGCACGAGGTGCTCGCCTATGCGCTGCTGGCGGTCGTGGTCACGCACGTGGCGGGCGTCACCTGGCACACGCTCCGGCACCGCGAGAACATCACCGCCAGCATGGTGAGTGGCTACAAGGAGGGTGAGCCCGAGGCCGCCATCCCGTCGGTACATCCACTGGCTGCCGCTGTCTTCTTGGTGCTGACCGCCGCGTGGGCAGGGCTGTTGGTGCAGGGCTACGATGCCGCGACGCGCACCGTCACTCTTCCCTTGGTGGGCGCGCGGCTGCAGCTGGGCGAAGGCCCCGAGGGCGGAGGCGGCGGCGCAGGCGAGCCGAGTGCCACTCGCGCCGAGGAAGCGGAGGAGGAGGAAGACGACGACTGAGCCCGCAGTTCACGGTGCTTCGTTTGAAATGGGTCACATGCACGCGAGGGCATCGCTGCGGAGCGTTCCCCTCGCGTGGATGAGCCAGCGAGCCGCGATGCGCGATCAGGCGACGGTGAAGAGGAAGCCCGCCACGATCATCCAGAGACCCACGCCGATGGCGACGAGCCCGAGCATGCCCTGCTTGGGCGCCAGCTTCGCGATGGTGGTGTCCAGCTTGGCCACGGCCGCCTCGTCCTTGACGAAGGTCTTCATGACGCCGACACCCCAAAGAGCAGACCCAGGCACAGCAGGAGCACGGCGTTGGCCAGGCCCGTCGCCCAGAGGATGGGCACGGTCGCGAGTGCGGCAATGGAGGCACGAGAGCACGATGCCGATGGCAACCCCAGATGGCGGAGATGGCGCCAATCCAGCCCTGATAGGGCGCCAGCTTGTCGATGAGTTCCTTCGCGTCCGGCTTCTTCGCGATGATCAAGCTCGCCGCGCCGAGCACTCCAAGAACAACCAACCAAAGTGGCGCTTCCGGGGTTGGAGTGGAATTGGGGTCTTGATCGGGTGACCCAGAGGGGGCGACGCTCGGCGGCGTGAACGACGTCGAACTCTATCAGGCGGTGCTTGGCATCCAGGCGCCATGGAAGGTCACGAAGGTGGAGCTGGCGCTGACGGACGGTCGGGTGGACGTGTGGGTGGAGCACCCGCGCGGACAGAAGTTCGCGTGCCCCGACTGCCAGACGATGTGCCCCATCCACGACCACACGCCGGCGCGAACGTGGCGCCATCTGGACACGTGCCAGTACCGGACGCTGCTGCACGCGGGGCCGCCACGCGTCCGCTGCGAGGAGCACGGCGTTCGGCAGGTGGTCCTCCCATGGGCGGAGGCCAAGTCGCAGTTCACGCTGCTCTTCGAGCGGTTCGCGATCGACATGTTGAAGGCGACCGACATCGCGAAGGCCGCCGCCATCCTGCGCATCAGCTGGGACGAGGCCATGACTATCAAGCGACGGGCGGTGGCGCGCGGCCAGGCCCGCCGAGCTGCCACCCCGTCCGCGCCCACGCGCGTGGGCGTCGACGAGAAGTCTCCCGGCAGGGGCAGTGAGTACTTCACGATCGTGTGCAACCTCGACACCAAGACGGTGGAGTGGATTGGCGATGGAAAGGACGGGCCCACCCTCGACGAGTACTGGAAGCGCCTTACTCCAAGCGACCTCGAGGCAATCGAGTGCGTCGCCATGGACATGGGGAAGGCCTACATCAGCTCGACGCTGCGCAGTGTCCCCGACGGGATTCGCAAGATCGTCTTCGACCGCTACCACGTCATGCACTGCGCCACCGCGGCGGTGGACCAGGTCCGCCGCAACGAGCATGCAAGCCTCACCCGGCAGGGAGAGACGTCGCCACTCGCGAAGACGCGCTACCTCTGGCTGTACAGCGAGGAGAACCTCCCCGACCGACACGTCGCCCGCTTCGAAGACCTCAAGACCAGCGAGCTGAAGACCGCCAAAGCCTGGGCCATGAAGGAGCTCCTGCGTCACCTCTGGGAGCACACCAGCAAGCCTGCCGCGGGTCGCTTCCTCAGCTCCCTCATTCGCTCGCTCAAGGCCATGAAGCTCCCGCCGCTCAACAAGCTCGCAAGCACCCTGGCAGACCATCGCGCGAACATCCTCACGTACATCGACCACCGCGTGACCAGCGCCGCCTGCGAGGGCATCAACTCCGTCATCCAGGAGCTCAAGCATCGCAGCCGCGGCTTCCGCAACCGCGAGAACTTCAAGACCGCGATCCTCTTCCAACTCGGCGGACTCGACCTCCATCCCGCTCTATCCCCTCAGCTGTGACCCACACGAACCCCGGAAGCGCCACCAAAGTCCATTGACCAAATCCATGCGATACCCCCGAGATGATGTGTGAATGTTCCCCGGCGGCGAGTATGCCATGTGAGTTGCGGTGGGGGGTAGGGTCTCCGTGCAATCAACACCACCTCGACCGCCGAGCCCCCGCCGAGTATCTTCGCCGACCATGCACTGGGTCGACCGCGCGACGGGCCGCTTTCTCTCGCGCAAAAAGATGTTTGCGGCGGGCTTTGGGGACGTGGATGCCCTCGAACGGATGCGCGACGCATCCGCGCTCTTCGACGTTACACACGGAATTTTCCTCGAAGAGGCCATCAAACAATCGCCATTCCTGACAGGGCGTCAGCGCTTTCAGCCGCGATCGACGAAGGGCCTCAACCAGCGTGAGGTCTCGTGGCACTCAGGCGCGGTCGATCCGCGCTTCGAGGACTCCGTGCGCCGGGGCCGCGCGCTCTTGCTCACGCAACAGGGCGAACTGTCGCGGGACGCTCCCCTCTGCATCGCCATGGCCGCGAGTGGTGAAGAGGGCTACGCGCGCCGCGTGAAGCTGCTGGCGCCGCTGGTGCGCGAGGGCTTAGAGGTGCTGGTGCTCGAGAACCCGTTCTACGGCGCGCGGCGCCGGCCGGGTCAGCCGTCTGCGCGGCTGCCCACGGTCTACGAGCAGTTCCACATGAACCACGCGTCCGTGCTGGAGACGCTGGGGCTGCTGCGCGCGCTGCGTGAGCGCCCTGGCTTTCAGCACAAGCCGCTGGGCCTGGTGGGCTACAGCATGGGGGGCTTCATGGTGTCGCTGGCCGCCGGTGCGTTCGGGCAGCCCCTGGCCGTGGTGCCCGTGGCGGCGGGTCGCTCTCCGCGCAGCGTGTACCTAGACGGTGCGCTCTCCTGGGCGGTGGACTTCGCTGCCCTCGAGCGCGAGGCCGGATGCACGCGCGTTCCTGGGCGACCTGTTCGAGGCCACCGCGCGGCACCTGCACGCCCCCGCGCCCGGGTCGTCCATCGTGATGGCGGCTGCCGAGCGCGATGGCTTCGTCTTCCCGGAAGAGACCGACCAGCTCCTGCAGCACTGGCCCGGCGCGTCCCTGCGGCGCTATCGCGGCGGGCACACGCACGTCTTCACCACCTTCGATGCGCACATTCGCCGCGCGGTGCGCGACGCCTTCCGCGGGCTCGTGCGCGGGTAGCGCCGCCAACGAAGAAGCCCGCCTGGACCGAAGTCGAGGCGGGCTCGTTCATGCGTTGCGCGCGGGTGTCAGACGCCGATGACGAAGCTGACGCTGGTGGTGCCGCTGCCGCCGATGTTGAGCGTCTGCACGTTCTTGGCGCCGGCCACTTGGTAGTCGCCCGCCGTGTTGGTGACCTGCTTGTAGGCGTCGAGCGCCTGGCGCACGCCGGAGGCGCCCACGGGGTGACCCGCGCCGATCAGGCCGCCGCTCGGGTTGATGGGGCAGCGACCGCCGAGGGCGATGGTGCCATCTTCCACGGCCTTCCAGCCTCACCCGGCTTGGGTGAGGCCGAAGTGGTCGATGGCCAGTCTCGCTGGTGGTGAAGCAGTCGTGCGTCTCGATGCAGTCGATGCCCGACACGTCCGCGATGCCAGCGCGCTTGCGGGCGCTGGTGATGGTGGAGCGCACGTGCGGGAGCACGTACTCGCTGTCCTTGCTCTCGGCGACCTTGTCGTCGAAGCGCAGGCGCGCCGTGTTGTGGCCCCAGCCCTTGATGCGCGGGATGTTCTCGAGCTTCACGCCGTTGCGCGCGGCCCACTTGCTGGCGAACGCGGCCGACGCGAGGATCACCGTGGCCGAGCCGTCGGTCACCTGCGAGCAGTCGCTGATCTTCACGCGGCCGCCCACGGCGCCGTTGAACTCGTCGCTCGCCAGGGCGTGCTCCTTGTTCATGTACCAGGTGCGGGTCTGCGCGTTGGGGTTCAGCTTGCCGTTGGCGTAGTTGATGGCGCTGATCTCGGCGAGGTGCTCGTCCTTGAGGCCGTAGCGCTTGTCGTACTCGTCGCCCAGCTTGCCGAAGAGCTTCGGGAACGGGAACTCCACGCCCTTGGCCTCGAGCTCGTACCAGGCCGCGGTGCCGAGGAAGTCGCCGCCCACGGAGGCGTTCACGGTCTTCATCTGCTCCACGCCCACCACGCACTGCACGTCGTAGCGGCCGGCCTCGATCTCGGCGCTGGCCGCGAGCAGCGCGATGCTGCCCGACGCGCACGCCGCTTCATGCCGCCCGGTGGGCAGGCCGCTGAAGGCCGGGTCGGCCTCCACGAAGAAGGCGCCGATGTGGCCCTGCTTCGCGTAGAGCGACGCGGCGAAGTTGCCCACGTGGCCGCTCTCGATCTCTTCCGGAGCCACCTTCGCGTCACGCAGCGCGCCGGCCACGGACTCGCGGATCATGGCCACGAAGTGCTTGCGCTCCTTGCTCCAGTTGCGGGCGAAGTCGGTCTGGTAACCACCAAGGATATAAACTTCTTTGGACATCTCGATTTTCTCCTTCTCTGCTGGTGGAACCGACGCTCAGCCGGCGACGAAGAACTTGCCGACGTTGATGGTGGGGTGGTTGAAGAAGCGCGTGCCCGGCGCGGCGTTCGCCAAGATGGCGGGCACGGGGACGCCCGACTTGCGAGGCCGATGGTGTCCACCAGCACGCTGGGCGGCGCCCAGTTGAAGCCCTGGCCCATGATGAGGTCGATGCCCGTGATGGTGTCGGTGCACTCGCCCACGCGGTGGAACGAGTAGCTGATGTAGCCAGAGATGACCTTGCGCGCGAGGTCGGCCTCGGGGCCCTTGGCGGCCACGAACGCGGCCATGGCGGCGTCGTAGCGACCGATGCGGTGCAGCTCCGCGATCTCGGCGATGTAGCTGAGGTCCGGGAACTTGATCTCGTCCACCGGCTGGTAGCGGTCGGTGCCGGGAATGAGCGCGAGCTTGCGCTTGCCGTCACGCATGAAGAAGCCGCGGCCGCTCTTGTTGCCGAGCGTGCCCTTGTCCATGAGCTCCGCCATGTACTTCGGCAGCTTGAGCGTGTCGTGCGCCTCGTCCTTGGTGAGGGCCACGATGTTGTCCACGATGGCGCGGTGGATGTCCCAGCCCACGAGGTCCACGGTGGCCAGCGGCGTGAGCGCGCGGCCCGTGTAGGGGCCGACGATCTTGTCGACCAGCGCGGGGCCGTGCTGCTCCGCCAGGATGGCGCACTCGTTGAGCACCTTGAAGCCCACGCGGTTACCGGCGAAGCCCGCCGTGTCGTGGGTGCGGATCATGGTGCGGCCGAGCTTCTTCTCCGAGTACGCCTCGATGAAGTCGAGCAGGCCGGGGTCCGTGTCCTTGTTCGCGATGAGCTCGGTACCCACGATGACGTTGGGCGGGTTGAAGAAGTGCAGGCCGAGGAAGTTCTTGCGGAACGACTCGCTGCGGCCCTCGGCCAGCGTGTTGATGCTGAGGCCGCTGGTGACGGTGGCCACGATGGAGTCCGGGCGACGCGCGGCGTCCACGCGGGCGAAGAACTCCTGCTTGAGCGCGAGCTGCTCGGTGACGGCCTCGAAGATGAGGTCGGCGTCGGCGCAGACCTTCTCGAGGTCCTCGTAGCCGCCGGTGTCCACGCGCTGCGACACGGTGTTGGAGCGGACCATGGCCTTCGCCGCGGCGAGCCCCTGGTCGGCCTTCTCCTTGGTGCGCGCGAGGAAGGTCACGCGGGGGACGGCCTGGGTGAAGAGGACGCCGCTGCCGAAGCCCATGGTGCCGTTCGCGCCGAGCACGACGACGTGGTTGAGCTTGCGGGACGCGAGCAGGTTCTGCGCGGATTGCGTCGAGGTGGACACCAGCTTCTTGCTCCTTGATGGGGCCCGTTTGTTACCGCCCTGTGAGGGGTCGATTCGCGCGAGCCGGGGGGTTGGGGCGCTGTTTACAGATTTACCAGCGCACGCCCGAAACGTGACGCGTCAGGGTGCAGACGTCAACCCCGAGTAACGAAATACACTATCCGGGTAGGCCTGTGACGGCAGTTTACACGCTGTTTACAAAACGCGCGTGGGGCCGTGATCTCGCGCGGGGATCTCGGGGGATCCGGGGATCTGGGCGATCAGGAAGGCGGGCCGGATGGGTCAACTGGGACCGGTGCCATGGGCACCCCGGCTGGAAGCCGGGGGCAGCAAACCACGCTTGGGCGACCTGAAAGTCCCCCCTTCGGGCGGACTAGATCGTGGTGCAGTTGGGGGCGGGCCTACCAAGGGTACTCGGACCCCGGTCTCGTGCCGTTGACTGCGCTCAGCTGACTGCGCTCAGCCGCGGAGGCGCTGCACGGTGCTGAGGAAGTTGCCTCCCAGGATCTTCTGGATGCGCTCGGCCGACCAGCCTCGGCGCAGCATGGCCTCGGCCAAGCGCGGTAGCTCCAGGATGGTGGGCAGGTCGGGGGGCGGGGAGATGGCGCCGTCGTAGTCGGTGCCGATGGCCGGCACGTCTTCGCCCGCGATGTTCACGATGCGCTCGAGATGATCGACCACGGTCTCCACCGTGGCGCCGCGCTTGGCGAGGAAGCCGCTCTGGAACATGACGCCCACGCACCCGCCGGTGTCGGCCACGGCGCGCAGCTGCTCGTCGGTGATGTTGCGCCAGTGCTCGTACACGCCCGCGATGCCGGTGTGCGTGACCATCAGGGGCTGCGTCTTGTCGTGCACGGCCACCGCGTCGAAGAAGCCGCGCCGGCTGATGTGCGCGAGGTCCAGGAAGATCTTCTTCGCGTTCAGCACCTCGATGTACTCACGGCCCCGGTTGGTGAGCCCGTCGTTGCCCCCGAGGCGCGCCGCTGGCGAGCTGGTGGTCCCCAGGCTCGAGTTGGACAAGTGCACCAGCGTGATGCGCAGCACGTGCTGCGGGTCCAGCTTGTCGAAGTCGGTGAGGTCGTAGTCGAGGCAGTTGCCGCCCTGCACGCCGAGGAACACGCCGTGCTTCCCGGCCGCGCGCGCCTCGCGGTACTGCGCCGTGGTCCGCACGATGCGGAAGACGTCGGGGTACTTCGCGAACTCGCCCTCGAAGCGCCGCAGGTTCTTGAAGAACAGGTTCCGGCGCACCTTGGCGGGCAAGAACGGGTTGGTGGTGATCAGCCACACGCCGCCGGTGAGCCCCGCCTCCATGGCGCGCGGGAAGTCGCAGTGGCTGTAGAAGTGGCGACCCAGCAAGCCCTCGCCGTGCTTCTTCCCGAGGTCGTAGCCGAAGATGCGCGTCCAGATGAACGTGTCGAGGTGCAGGTCGATCACATCGCTCTTCGCGTAGATCTCGACGGCCTCGCGGCTGATGGACAGGCGGTTGGCCCAGGCGGCGAGGTCTTGGCGGGGATCGGTGAAGGCGAGCGTCGGCATGCGCGGAGGGTAGACCAATGGTGGGGTAAGGCGAAGTAGGAGAGGCGCAGCGGCCAGCGTCGGCCAGAGAAGTGGCGAGAGGCAACTGCTGTGTGATTTCCCCCCCCACCTACAGTCGTGCGTGTGCGAGGTCACTGTACAGCAGGATCAAAGCATTCCAAGAAGCTCCCAAGCCCATCGAAGCAGCCGCCGCCGATTTCGACCGCCTCTTCGACCCCGAGCGATGCGGTGACGCGGACGTGCGCCGACAGGTGCTGACGACCGTGTCACACAAGGACGATCTCCTCACCGTGCTCGGGCACCCCTTCGTGCTGCCCGAGAACAACTGTCAAGAGCGAGGCGCCAAGGCCCGCGCACGCAGTCGCAAGCGCGACGTCAGCTTCGGACCACACTCCGAGTAGGGGCTCCACGCGTGGGACACCATGCAGTCCACGGTCGGCACCCTGCGCAAGCTCGGCATCAGCCCCACCGCGTTCATCGCCGACCGAATCACTCAAGCCAACACCATCCCTCCACTCGAGGTCCTCGTCACGAACGAGTGCCTCCGGCGCTGGGGGCCGATGGACGCGTTGCCAGGGACTCCCAGGGACTCTTTGAGAAGTCTCCGCTATGACGCGTGATCAGCAGGTGACCGGCACCCACCGAACCCGTAGCGGGTACACGTGCGGTGGTGTACAGTTCCGCGCGCGGGGCACGGCATGTGTTCTCGGCATTCCCTGCAGGTGGTGTGGAGGCACTCATGACCAATGTTTGGTACTACGAGCAACACGGCGAATCCACGGGTCCGGTACCTCTTGAGACGCTGCTCAGCGCCGCTCGCGCGGGGCACCTCGGTGAGCAGACTCGCGTATGGAAAGCCGGGATGCCGTCATGGACCACGTGGACGTCCTTACCTGAACTCGCGGCCGCCGCGGGACCTCCGCCGCTGCATCCACTTCCACCGCCACTAGAGCCCCTCCGGGCAGATCGCGCCTGCGTCTTCGGCACAGCCGCCAACAGGCGTGAGCAGCGCCCCTAGCGTCTGGGCGTCGCCACCGCCAGGCCGCGCCATCGTCCCAGCACCGGCGGCGCCACAGTATGCGCGTCGGGTGGCTTCACGACTGACCCCCGTCGACATCGTCACGACCATGGTGCTGTCGGTCGCGACGCTGGGGATTTACGGAACGTCGTGTTCTTCCAGTGCGCGTCAGTACCAAGCGGCCGCCCCGGGACCGGGAAGAGTTTCGACCTCTACTTCTGGCTGTACATTGGGCTCTGGTTGCCTACCATCGTTTTCTGATCGGCTTCTTACCGGTTGGAATCATTCTTCTAATCGGACAAATCATCGCGGGACACTGGCACTCGGCGAGATGCTCGACGCACGGACCGCGGTGGTCGCGCAGAACAGTCTCAATGTGCAGCTCACGTCGAGCGAGGCGCTGAAGGGGTACTGGCTCTTCGGTAACTTCCTCGGTCTGTTTCTCTGTGTGGGCATCATTCCCTTGATTATTCAAGCAGTGAAGCTCTTCGAGGATCACAACCGTATCAGCTCGGTTCTCACACCCGCGTAGTGGGCCTTCACGGTGTTACACAAACGGTCCAGACTGCCAGCGCTACCCCGCATGACGGCGCTTCCGGGGTTCGTGTGGGTCACAGCTGAGGGGGTAGAGCGGGATGGAGGTCGAGTCCGCCGAGTTGGAAGAGGATCGCGGTCTTGAAGTTCTCGCGGTTGCGGAAGCCGCGGCTGCGATGCTTGAGCTCCTGGATGACGGAGTTGATGCCCTCGCAGGCGGCGCTGGTCACGCGGTGGTCGATGTACGTGAAGGATGTTCGCGCGATGGTCTGCCAGGGTGCTTGCGAGCTTGTTGAGCGGCGGGAGCTTCATGGCCTTGAGCGAGCGAATAGGGGAGCTGAGGAAGCGACCCGCGGCAGGCTTGCTGGTGTGCTCCCAGAGGTGACGCAGGAGCTCCTTCATGGCCCAGGCTTTGGCGGTCTTCAGCTCGCTGGTCTTGAGGTCTTCGAAGCGGGCGACGTGTCGGTCGGGGAGGTTCTCCTCGCTGTACAGCCAGAGGTAGCGCGTCTTCGCGAGTGGCGACGTCTCCCTGCCGGGTGAGGCTTGCATGCTCGTTGCGGCGGACCTGGTCCACCGCCGCGGTGGCGCAGTGCATGACGTGGTAGCGGTCGAAGACGATCTTGCGAATCCCGTCGGGGACACTGCGCAGCGTCGAGCTGATGTAGGCCTTCCCCATGTCCATGGCGACGCACTCGATTGCCTCGAGGTCGCTTGGAGTAAGGCGCTTCCAGTACTCGTCGAGGGTGGGCCCGTCCTTTCCATCGCCAATCCACTCCACCGTCTTGGTGTCGAGGTTGCACACGATCGTGAAGTACTCACTGCCCCTGCCGGGAGACTCTCGTCGACGCCCCGCGCGTGGGCGCGGACGGGGTGGCAGCTCGGCGGGCCTGGCCGCGCGCCACCGCCCGTCGCTTGATAGTCATGGCCTCGTCCAGCTGATGCGCAGGATGGCGGCGGCCTTCGCGATGTCGGTCGCCTTCAACATGTCGATCGCGAACCGCTCGAAGAGCAGCGTGAACTGCGACTTGGCCTCCGCCCATGGGAGGACCACCTGCCGAACGCCGTGCTCCTCGCAGCGGACGCGTGGCGGCCCCGCGTGCAGCAGCGTCCGGTACTGGCACGTGTCCAGATGGCGCCACGTTCGCGCCGGCGTGTGGTCGTGGATGGGGCACATCGTCTGGCAGTCGGGGCACGGAACTTCTGTCCGCGCGGGTGCTCCACCCACACGTCCACGCGACCGTCCGTCAGCGCCAGCTCCACCTTCGTGACCTTCCATGGCGCCTGGATGCCAAGCACCGCCTGATAGAGTTCGACGTCGTTCACGCCGCCGAGCGTCGCCCCTCTGGGTCACCCGATCAAGACCCCAATTCCACTCCAACCCCGGAAGCGCCCGCATGACCGGCAAGTGACGTGCACTCTGCGCCCCGCACGGCGCCTGCACCTGCCACCGCCCCTCTCCTTGGCAATGCGTGAATGGGATTACGCGGCTGCCTGCTCGGCGGCCGAGTAGGTGGTTGACAGCCGCAGCTAGGTGCGGGTGAGGGCCAGCCCGCGAAGCTGCGCGCAGATCTCCCCCACCGCCCCAGAGGTCCGACTCTGGAGGATGCTCAGCATCTCGGCGTCGAGCGGGCGAAAGTACATTGCGCGCTGGGCCCACCAAGCGGCCCACTCACTCGCTTCTTCTCGGCGGGAGCACTGGCGCGCCATGAAGGGCGCGATTAGCGGATGGTTGAAGGAGGCGTCTTCGGTGACGGTGCGCATCACGACTTCGACAACGCTCGGGTCCGCGGCCGCGGCGCGCTCGGCCATGTCTATCACGTGCAGCACGTAGTCCACCGCTCGCGGGTCGGCCCCCTCTTGCCGGGCCATCTCCGCAGCGAGCTCACGTGCCTGAGGCAGCGTCTGGGGGTGATGGGTTGCGATGACCGCCAAGTGTCCCCGCGGGACGTTTCCTAGGCGGTTTCGGTCGCAAGAGCTGCTCAATGTGCCTCGCTTCGAGCATAATATCCGCGCGAATGTCCGGCCGGTAGCGCGACAGGACGAGGTCCATCGCCTTCTTGGAGCCGGCGAGTATGGTGGACGCCGCGCCGGTCAACGCGGAGCGCATGACCCCGTTCGGGCCTCGTTGAACGCCTCGGCCGGCGGCGACTCAGGAGCCACTGCGGTTTCGCCGCCCGCGATGCTCTGACCCAGCTCCTTCAACTTGTCATTCCACGCCATACCTAGCCTCCCCTGACAGCGCGGCAGTGTTCGAAGAGCTCGGCCCCGCCGTCGGACGCGATGAAACGCAGCATGTTCTGAATACGATGGGGCCCATAGGGAATCACCTCGTTGATCTTTTCCAGGGTCGCCATTGGCCCCTGGCAAGCCTCAATGGCCCCGGCCTGCAAGGTACTCAGGGAAGAGACAAGGCGCTGACAAGGCTTCGTTCATTCAAGACGCCCAGTAGCGTGGCGTCGACGCTCGCTCCGATGTTTCCGACGTACGCCGTCGCGAAGTTTTCTGCCGAGAAGCATGCTCGCTCAAACCAGCGAAAGGCCGTATTGCGAACGTTGAACCCGATCAGATCGAACGCGGCTGCACCACCGAACTGCCGAATCATGGCGATTCCGGGCAAGCTCGGTACGGCGGCGATGAGGCCGAGCATCTTCTCGGCCATGACCTCCAGCCGAAGGTGACCCGCGTAGATGTGGTACATCTCTTTGGCGACAACGTGTTTGAGTTCGTCGTCGGTGTAGTTGCGAAGAATGCGTGCCGATATCTCAAGGCGCGGTCGTCGCATCCCCTCGCTATCGCACACGTGCGAGTAACTCTCGTACACAAAGATGTCGGGCACGGTGATGCCTAGCACGTCCGCCACCTCGCTAGCTGCTCCGTGGAGCTCCGGGTGTTGCCGCGGAGAAGCGACGCTGCACTTGCCGAGTCGGTCGGGGTACACGCCCTCTTCCTCGAACTCCTCAAAAAATTCGAGAAAAGCGGACTCGGCGACAAACCATTTCTCCAATGCCTTTCGCGTGTCGGCTTCCAGTGGGTCGGCCGCCAACGCGAGCTTCTGTCGGTCCGCGGGCAACACCGCTGCTAGACCTTGCGAGCGGTCATGGTGGTCATGCCGACCGAATTTTGGAAGCGCGTGACGCCGCCGAAAGTCGAACTCTTCCCGATGAGCATCCCGCTCGGGCCATAGCTGCTGCTGGTGTCCCCTTGAGTAACGTCACGCCGAGTGACCATGCCGGTCGCATTTTGAAAGGTGCGCGTGTTTCCGAAAGCCCTTGAGCTACCCATCAGCATCCCGGTGGGCGAATAATACTGTGTGGTCCCGGCGACTTCCCGCGCGCTGAACTGAGGCATCTGAGACGCATTGCGAAACGTTTGAGTGCCACCGAAACTAGAAAGAGTACCGACCCTGCTACCGTTTTGTTCGTCAATCTGAAACATTTGGTCCTCAACTTGCAAGGCTGTCTCGCACTGTGTCGCTATGGAATTCCATGTCCCCGAGTTGATACCACGCTCAGAGCCCCACAACACAGCGGTCTTGCACACTTTCGTTGCTGGCCGATATTGCGACGGCGATGGGCCCCGCCCTATCGGTACACGAGGGGCCGTACTGGCATGCGTTTCGTTCGGGGAGGTCGACACACGACGCGCTGTTCGCGGCGCGGTCGTAATCCCGCAAGTTGCCGTTCGCGGCGAAGGCGGACATCTGCAAGTTCTTCCTCAACGCCACCACGGCGAAGGTCCTCGCCGCGCTTGAGGTGGCGCCTACCAACCTGGGTCCCGGCAAACCAAGCGTAGAGGAACGCCACGGCGAGCGGTACGGCCCCCACGCTACGCGCCGGTGACCCTTCATGGCGAGAACACCCGCGCAGGCCGCGAAGACCAGGAACATGGGAGCGTGGCAGGCCGGCGGTCGCGACATGGCCAACATGGGGATGTCGAGCGCTGCGGCGACAAGCAGACCCAATGCCGCGGCCACGAGCGCGGATGCGAGGGCTACCGTGAAAGGCGCAGACTGCGCGTTGAGGGAACCTGCAGTCATCGTCTCTCCTGGGCGCAGAACCGTAGACCAAAGCTGCCTGACTGCCAATGGCGCTACTCGTCCGGCCCCAGCAGCCGCAGCCGGCCCGTGCTTCCGTCCAGCTCCACGCGGTCGCCTGTGCGGAACATGCTGGTCCCGTGCTGCGTGCCCACGATGCACGGCACGCCGTACTCGCGGGCCACCACGGCGCCGTGCGACACGGCGCTGCCCACGTCGGTGGCGAGACCACCGAGCAGCCCGAAGTAGGGCGTCCAGCCCACGTCCGTGATCGGCGCGATCAGGATCTCGCCGGCCTCGACGGCGCTCGCCTCTTCGAGGGTGCGCACCACGCGCGCTTTGCCGCGGGCGATGCCCACGCTGACGGGCTTGCCGATGACCACGCCGTCGCCAGCGTCGAACACGGGGCGCACGGGCTCGGGGCGGCCCACGAAGATCTCCTCGAAGATCAGGTCCATCTGGTAGGCGTAGGTCTTGCGGCGGGCCACCGCGAGCGTGGCGAGCTGCGTGTCACCGGCGAGGCACGCGGGCAGCTCTTCGTGCGTGAGGAAGAAGACCGCGTCGGCGTCGGGCAAGAGGCCCTCGGCGTGCATGGCGGTGCCGAGCGCGCGGTAGGCGTGCTTGAGGTGCTGCCCGGCCTTCACCAGCAAGGACTTGGTGGTCTCACGGAGGCGCACGGCGTCGTGGGCGCGCGCCACCAGCAGCCTGAGGCCACGGGTCAGCGGCTCGCCCGTGGTGTGCGCGCGCTTCCCCGGCTGTGTGCCGGCGGTGCGACCGCGCAGGGCGCTCTTCATGGAGCGCAGCAGCGGCAACGGGTCGTCGGCCCAGTCGCGCTGGTGCAGCTCCAGCTCGCGCACCGTGCGGTGCCCGTGGCGCAGGAGGTAGGCCTCGAACAGCTCGTGGGCGCGGCCCGCGTCGGTGCTGCGCAGCCACGCCAGCGCGACCTCCGGCTCCGCGTCGGTGAAGCGCGCGCTCACGTGGGGGTGCTTGGCCAGCGCGTCCACGATGCGGTCCACCCCGGCGGCGATGTCGGCGCTCTCCACGTTGGTGGCGCCGCTCAGCAGCTCGGCCACGCGCGCGATGTCCTCGGCGGTGGGGGGCTCGTTCTTGGCGGTGACGCGCAGCAGGATGGGCGCCATGGCGCCGGCCGGTGACGAGCACGCCAAGTGGTGCGTGAAGATGTCCCACCACACGGGCAGGGCGCCGTCGATCTGCCGCCACGCGGCGCGCGCGGAGTTGGCAAAGCGCACGCTCTCGGCCACGGTGCCGAGCTCGTCCACCTGGGCGCGCATTTTGGGCACGCGCTTACCGGCGCCAAGGATGAACGAGCCATAGCGCACCAGGTTGCGGTACTGGACCAGCGGCCCGGCCGGCCGGGGCAGGGCGGCCTCCGCGTCCGGCACGCGCTGCCCACAGATGGCCAGGCACGCCTGCTCGGGCGTGGAGCCGGCGACCTGCGTGCTGATGTGCAGCACCTCGCTGAGGTTCAGGAACATGTGCCCGCTGAACACCGCCACGTAGCGGAACTCGGGCGCCACCCGCTCGAGCGCACCGCACTGCACGTACATGCGCTGCATGGACACGTCGATGCCGCGCGCGGTCAGCGAGCGCGTGAGCGGCGTGATGGCGCCCGGCATCATCTCGCCGATGTTGCACTTGGTGTAGAAGTCGCTGGGCCGCTGAATGATGTCGAGCGCGCGCGGGTCCGCCGCCAGGTGCGTGATGGGGCGCGCCTGCAGGAACACCACGCGGTGGTCGTGGTCCACGGCCCACTCGAGGTCGAGCGGCGCCCCCACGGCGCGCTCGGCCATGCGCGCGTGCTCGGCCAGCTGCTGCAGCGTGGTGTCCGGGCAGCACCGGCTCGGGGCCAGGCTGGTCGCGCTCCACAATGCCGTTCCGTGGATCCAGCTTCAGGTGGTCGGGCGTCACCGCGCCGCTCACCAGCGCCTCGCCTAGGCCGCGCACGGCGTCGATCACCAGCCGGTCGCGGCGCCCACTCACGGGGTCCACGGTGAACAGCACGCCTGCGGCGAAGGCGTCCACCATGCGCTGCACCACCACGGTCATGGTCACGTCGGTGACCTCGCCGCGCGCCTCGCGGTAGGCCGCCGAGCGGGCGTTGCGGGCGCTCGAGAGGCACTCGCCAATGGCGGCCCGCAGCGCGTCCGCGCCGACCACGTTCAGGATGGTCTCGTACTGCCCCGCGAAGGACGCGTCCTCCGAGTCTTCGCCGAGGGCCGAGGAGCGCACCGCCACCGCGCCACCGCCGAGCGCCTCGTAGTGGCGCAGCACCTCCGCGAAGGTCGCGTCATCGAGGCCCGCGCCCTCGGCGCTCACGCTCGCGCCCACCAGCGCGAACGCCGGCGAGCTGGGCAGCCCGAGCTCGAGCAGGCGCCGCAGCCCCTCGGCCTTGCCGCCCACGGGCTGCCCCGCCGTGTCGGCGATGGCCAAGCAGAAGGGCGCGCTCACGCCTCGTCCTCGAAGACGACCGGCTGCAGGAAGCGGTTGACCTCCAGCCAGCCCAGGCACGCGGCGCCGCCTTCGTCGGGCGTGAAGCGCACCAGCGCGCGCTCGTAGCGCGAGGGCTGCGGTGGCGAGAACGCGTGCGTGGCATCGATCTCACACGCGGTCACGCACGTGATGCTGCCGGCCACCTCGGTGCCGTTCTCGTAGCGCGCGTGCACCCGTCCGCTGAAGGGCTGCTGCGCGTCGTCGCTGAACGTCAGGTCGAAGCGCACCGTGTCGATGTCTGCGGTCCCGTCGGCGTGGCTCAGGTAGCCCACCATGATGGGCTCCTCGTCGGGCTCGGCGTCGCCGAACGCCACCGTCACCGCCTGCATCCGGAAGCTCTCGCCGTTGAGCACCAGGAAGCGCCACGTCATGTTCCACATGCGCGGGCCCCAGCTGTGGTCGCGCTCGCCGCGCCCGTCCACCTCGAAGCGCTGGCTGTCCACGCTGAAGTGCCCCGTGATGCGCGTGGGCTGCTCGAAGCGCAGCGCGCTCAGCTCGTCGTGCGAGTGCCCGTCCACGCCGCGGTCGCCCACGCTGTGGCACGCGCCGATGCCGAACACGTCGAGGTCCACCGACACGGGCAGCACGCGCCCCACGCCCGGCCCGGCGATGACGCGCCCGAAGGCGCGGGCACGCACGCGGTTGTGCAGCAGCTCCTCCACCACTTCGCGCTCGAACGACAGCCCCGCCATGCGGTACGACCAGCGCTCCCAGTCGAAGCCCGCGAGCGGCAGCCGCGCCTCGTCCACCGCGATCCAGCGCGCCCCGTCGAACAGGTAGAGCCAGAACCACACGCGCTCTTGCCCCGGCATCACGCCGATGCGCAGGTGCCCCGCGAGGCCGCCGTCGGGCGTGTACCAGTCGTAGAAGAGCGACTCGTTCCACGTGGGATCGGCGGCGTCGAAGGGGTGCGCGTGCTCGTCGGCAGGGCGGATGCCGAACTGGGTCAGCTCCGCGAGGCTGGGGGTGGCGGCGGTCATGGGTCTCGCTGGGGGTCGAAGGCCGGTGTACAGAGTACACGTTCCCGCGGCCGAGCGTCGCGCTGCCTGCACTGGCGCCCAACGGCGCTCTATGGCGACTCGAGCTCTTGGACCGTGTCGATCAGCCTCGCGGCTTTCGCGAGGCGGGCATGCACGTCGGTCATCGAGCGGCCCTTGCGTGTCCACGCCGCGAGCTCCTCGAAGAGCGTCGCGACCGCTTCGCGGAGCGGCGTTGCCGGGTACGCGGTGGCGCCGGCGGCCAGTGGCGGAGGAAGGGGACGGAGCACTGGCGGCGGCTGGACGGGCTCGCGCGTGAGCGTCGGCGCCGTGGAGGCCGCTGCGCGCGGGCCCACCACCGATGAGTGATCGCCCGCGTGCGGTAGCGATCCTTCGGCCTTCGCGAGGAGGAGATCGCAGACGCGATCGTGCGTCGCCTGGATCTCGATAGGCAGCTTCCCGAAGTGGAGTTCTTCGTCGACCTCGGCCTTGACCCGCGCGAGTGCTTCGACGGACGGTTCCTCGAAGGTCGAGCCGTGGTTCGCCAGTCGCTTGCGGAACATCCCGGCCGCGAGCCGCGCGACCTCGTCGGGACCCGTCTCGACGCCGAGCACGCCTTGCAGACCCGCCGAGAGACCTTCGTGATAGGTGGCGACGAAGCACTCGAGCACGCCGTCGCGGGCGTCCTTCGGCGAGATGATGGGCTTCGCGA
Organism: Sandaracinaceae bacterium; assembly: GCA_016706685.1. Taxonomy (NCBI): domain Bacteria; kingdom Pseudomonadati; phylum Myxococcota; order Polyangiales; family Sandaracinaceae; species Sandaracinaceae bacterium. The sequence goes on from JADJJE010000033.1 coordinate 23,526, forward strand.
GCCTCCGGCGAAGGCGCTCGACATAGGCGGCATGAGGCTTGGATTCGACGGCGAGTGACATGGTGGGCTCCTTCAATCTCCTGCGAGCGCCGCGATGAGCACGGCGTCGAGGTCACGTTCGGTCAGGCGGCGTGCGCGCGAGAGCGTCGCGCCAATCCGCTCGACGGCGCGTCGAGCGTCACGGGGGCGTTCGGCGGGGTCGCGGGCCATGAGCTCGGCGACCAACGCATCGACGGGGTCGTCGATCCCCGGAACGAGGCGCGAGGGGAGGACGAGCTCGTCCGAGAGATGCGCCAGCACGGTGGCCATCGGCGTCGCGCGTTCGAACGGCACCTTGCCGGTGAGCATCTCGTACAGCGTGGCGCCGAGCGCGTACACGTCGCCGCGGGGATCCGGAGCCGCGCCGCGCGCGATCTCGGGGGCTAGGTAGTCTGGCGTACCGACCAGCACGCCGTAGCGGGTGAGGCGCGTGTCGCGGTCCGAGGCCAGGGTCGCGAGGCCGAAGTCGAGGAGCCGCGCGCGCCCGTCCCGCGCGAGGATGACGTTCGCGGGCTTCACGTCCCGATGCAGGATCCCCGCGTCGTGCGCGCTCGCGAGCGCGTCTCCGATCTGAGCCGCGATCCCCAGTGCGGCGGCCACGGGCAAGAACCCCTTGCCGGCAATGTGATCGTCGAGTGCCTCGCCGTCGACGAGCTCCATGACGAGGTACGGCGCGCCCTCGAAGACGCCTGCGTCCAGCACGCCCACGATTCCCGGGTGGGCGAGGCGACTCGCGGCCAGTGACTCGCGCCGGAAGCGCTCCACGGACGTTCCGTCGTCGTCGATGCTGTGCAGGAGTCGCTTGATGGCGACGGGCCGATCGAGCGACAGCTGTGTGCCGCGGTGTACGACGCCCATTCCGCCGCGCCCGAGCTCCGCTTCGATGCGATAGCGCCCATCGATGACGACGGCATCCGCGACGCTGGGGGTCGCGATCACGGCGTCCCGCTCCCGCCCCGCAGCGTACGGAGCTCCTCTTCGAGCGCGGCGATCCGGGCGTTCTTCGATGCGACGAGCGCGGCGACGACCTCGGCTTCGAAGCGCTGCGGGATGTGCTGTGGGCAGTTCGCGTCCCAGGCGGTGACGTCGATGATGACCACCTGCTCGGGGCGCGCGTCGTACCCCACTGGCATGAGCGAGGCGAGCAGGGCGGGGTCGTCGTCCACGACGCGCGCTTCACCCCAGATCTTCACGCGCTGCTGGTGCTGGTAGTCGATGAGGAACAGGTGGACCTTCGGGTTCTCGGCGAGGTTCCCGGTGGTGATGTACTGCTTGTTCCCACGGTAGTCGGCAAAGGCGAGCGTCGTGTCGCCGAGCACGCGGAGGAACCCCGCGGGGCCACCGCGATGCTGGATGTAGGGCTGATTCGCCGCGTTGGACGTCGCGAGGAAGAAGCTCGTCTGCATGCCGATGAACTCGGCGACGTCGTCGGTGATCCGGGTCGCCCAGCCTCCGGCGCGCTCCATGCGTGCATAGCCTGCACGCGAGCCTCTCTTCGCTTGGATGGACTTCACGCTGTCCGTGAACGCGACGTCACTCGGGATGGGCAAGGGCTGTGGCATGGTGAAGCTCCGCGAGAAGAGCGGGAAGGAGGGAGGAGGGAAGGGCCGGGCGCCGCCCCCGGCGGACCGGGGGACCATGCGCACGGCGATCAGGCCGCGCGTGCGGGGCTCGTCGCGGGGAAGTCGACGACCGTGGTCGCGACGCTGTTGACGTAGTTGGTCAGCGTGTTGAGCGCGACGTGGAGGACGAGCTCCACGATCTCGGCCTCGCTGTAGCCCGCCTCGCGAACGGAGCGGACTTCGTCGTCGCCGACGTGGCCCCGCTGGCTCACCACGCGCACCGCAAAGCGCACCGCGGCATCGGCCTTCGGGTCGCTCGAGCTGCCCGCACGATTCTTCGCGATCTCGGCGTCGTCGAGCTTGGCGACGTTCTTCCCGACGTAGGTGTGCGCGGCGAGGCAGTAGTCGCAGCCGTTCACTTGGGCCACGGCGAGCGCCACGCGCTCACGGGTCTTGGCATCGAGCGCGCCCTTGCCGAGCGCGCCGTTCAGGCCGAGGTAGCCCTCGAGCGCGGCGGGGCTGTTGCCGACGACGCGGAACAGGTTCGGGACGGATCCGATCTGCTTCTTCACCGCTTCGAGCAGTGGGCGGGACGCTTCGGGCGAAGACTCGATCGATTCGGGGGTGTGGATGCGGGTCATGGGACCTTGCCTTTCGGAGAGGGGTCCCGAGGCGTTGGAGTTCGTCGCCCCGGGATGAATGGCAATCTAGGTGGCGGTACCAGCAACAACAATGGACGGTGGAGTCACTGCACTATTGCGCCGCACGCAATAGTCGAACCGTGCATGGAAGCGACTCGTGTGACCTGCCGTCATGGGCGTCGCGGGCAACGGCGTGGGCACGGATACCTACGACGCGGCGTACCGCCTGGAGTCGATGACGCCAGAGGGCTGCGCGCAGGCGGGCCTCGACACCTTTTCGATCACCTTGATCGGGTGCGTACTCCGCCTCCGTTTGATCTGAGTCAACCTGACACACGATGCCGCCCGCTGAGTCGGAGTGACCCGCGCGGCGCTCCCCAGCGAAGCAAACGAGCGTCACTCTGCCGCCGTTCAGGTTGGCCCGGGAGTTGCTTTGGGGGTCCCGCAACCCCTCCCAATCGAACGTTGGCACCCGCGCGTCTCTCTCCGACGCGCGGCGCGGCCTCCCTTTGTCTCGAGTCACGATGCTGCAGAAAATCATCCGCCGCCCCGCGCCCGACCATCGCGCTTCTCAACCCGAAGGCTCGTGCCGCATCGCTTCACAGCGGTGGACCGTCGCGAGCATCGCCCTGCTGGTGATGGGCTGCGTCCCCGCGCTCCCTCAGGGTCCAGCCCGCGCGCCGCACACGGAGGTCCCCGACGCCTTCGGGGGTGCCCTCGACACCAGCAACTCGGCGCTAGTCGACTGGCACGAGTTCTTCCAGGACCCGCAGCTGGTGGCGCTCATCGAGGTCGCGCTCGAGAACAACCAAGAGCTGAACATCATGGTTCAGGAGATGCTCGTCACCGAGAGCGAGATCATGGCGCGCCGTGGCGAGTACCTCCCGCGTCTCGGCATCGGTGGCGGCGCTGGCATCGAGCGCGTTGGCTCCCACAGCAGCCAGGGCGCTAGCGACGAGCACGTGGGAGTGCGCAGGGACCTACAAGACTACCAAGTGGGGCTCTTCGCCTCCTGGGAGGTCGATGTGTGGCGCCGGCTACGCAACCTGCGCGACGCGGCCGTGCACCGCTACCTCGCCAGCGTCGAGGGACGAAACTTCATGATCACGCGCCTCGTCGCGGAGATCGCCAACCTCTACTACGAGTTGCTCGCGCTGGACGCGCAGCAAGAGGTCATCGTCAACAGCATCGCGCTGCAAGAGAGCGCGCTCGAGTTGGTGCGGTTTCAGCTGCAGTCCGCGCGCGTGACGATGCTGGCCGTGACCCGCTTCGAGGCGCAGCTGCGGGGCTTCCAGGCCGTCCAGTTCGAGATCGCCCAGGCGATCGTGGAGCGCGAGAACCGGCTCAACTTCCTGATGGGGCGCTTCCCGCAGCCCATCCCGCGCAACTCGGCCGACTTCCTCACGCGCGAGCCCATGGCGGTCTACGCAGGGCTTCCGACGGAGCTGCTGGAGAACCGCCCCGACGTGCGGCAGGCGGAGCTCCAGCTCGAAGCAGCGTCGCTGGACGTCCAGAGTGCACGCGCGCGCTTCTACCCGGCGCTGCGCCTGGACGGCGGCGTGGGCCTGCGCTCCTTCAACATCCGACAGCTCATCTCGCCGGGCTCCATCGTCTACGGCGTGTTCGCCAACATCCTCGCGCCGCTCTTCAACCGGAACGACATCACAGCGCAGTACTACGCGTCGAACGCGAGGCAGATGCAGGCGGTGCTGGTCTACGAGCAGGCCATCCTCGGCGCGTTCGTGGAGGTCATGACCTCGCTCAGCCGCATCAACAACCTGCACAGCATGTTCGAGCTGAAGGAGCAGCAGGTGGCGCGGCTGACCGAGTCGGTCGAGATCTCCAACAGCTTGTTCAACTCGGCGCGCGCCGACTACCTCGAGGTGCTGACGACGCGCCGCGACGCCCTCGAGGCGCAGATCGAGCTGATCGAAATTCGCAGGCTGCAGCTCAGCGCCAGCGTGGAGATGTACCGCGCGCTGGGAGGCGGCTGGAGACCCACACCAGGTTCCACCGAAGAGACCGCGGATACCACCGCCGCAGGAGAAGAATGATGTCTAGGCAAACACGGCCGGCGCCGCGAGCACTGTTTCTGTCCTTCCTCTCGATCGCTTGCGTCGCATGCGGGTCGGGCCACGCGGAGGGCCACCACGAAGAAGCGCATCACCCCATCGTGCTGACCAGCCCGGCGGTGATGGACTTCCCCACGAGCGAGGAATACGTCGCCCAGATCCACGCGCGCCGTCACGTCGAAATCCGCGCCTTGGATGAAGGCTACCTGCGCGCCATCCCGGTCCAAGAAGGTCAGGCGGTGACGGCAGGCCAGGTGATGTTCAGGCTCCTTCCGGTGGTCTACCGGGCACGCTTGGATGGCCACCGGGCCGAGCTCAACCTCGCAGAGATTCGTCTGCGAAACGCTCGGCAGTTGTTCGAGCAGCATGTTGTCTCCGACCAGGAACTGGCGATGGCGGAGGCCGAGCGAGACCGGGCGCGGGCCGAGAACGACCTGGCCGACGCCGAGTTTCGCTTCACCAACATCATCGCGCCGTTCGACGGAATCATGGACCGACAGTACGTCCAGGAGGGGAGCTTGGTGGAGGCGGGGGACATGCTCACCACGGTCTCCGACAACAGCATGATGTGGGTGTACTTCAACGTGCCCGAGGCCGACTACCTCCACTTCCGGGCCATCCCGGAGGCGACCGATCCCGCGAATCCACAGTCGCTCCGGATCCCCGAGGTGCGGATCGAGCTCCGCCTCGCGAATGGCGAATTGTTCGATCAGACGGCTGCCGAGACCCTCACCATCGAGTCCACGTTCGACAACGCGACCGGCAACATCCAGTTCAGGGCCGACTTCGCGAACCCGACCGGCCTCCTACGGCACGGACAGACCGGCACGCTGGTGATCAACGAGACGCTGCACGACGTGCTGGTCATCCCACAGCGCGCCGTGTTCGACATCCTCGACAAGCAGTACGTCTTCGTCGTGGACTCGGATGGCGTCGTTCATCAGCGCGAGATCGCCGTCTCCGAAGAGTCGGACGACGTCTTCGTCATTGGCCAAGGGCTCGCGGCCAGCGACCGCATCGTCCTCGAAGGGGTGCGCCAAGTGCATGACGGTGAGCGTATCGAGAGCCCGCAGTTCCGCGACTCGGACGAAGCCCTTTCCCACTTGAAACAACACGCCGAATAGGCCGGTGCCGCCATGTTCACGAAAATTCTCAAGCGTCCAGGCTTGGCGATTGTCCTCTCGATCGTCATCGTCTTTCTCGGCGGTCTCGGCATGGCGAGCCTCCCGATCGCCCAGTTTCCGGACGTGGCTCCGCCGACGGTCTACGTGTCCATCGCGTATCCGGGTGCCAGCGCCAACGTTCTGACCGACTCGGTGCTCGTGCCGCTCGAGCAGTCGATCAACGGCGTGCAGGACATGCGCTACATGGTCTCGAGCGCCACGAGCGCCGGTGAGGCCACGATCGCGATCTTCTTCGAGCCGGGGACGGATCCGAACATCAACGTCGTGAACGTGCAGAACCGAGTCAACATCATGTTGAGTCGCTTACCGCCGCTCGTGGTGCGCGAGGGCATCCTGGTCAGTCAGGTGGTGCCCAGCATGCTGATGTACCTGAACATCTTCAGCACGGACCCGAACGCGAATCAGACGGACCTCTTCAACTACGCCAACGTCTACATCATGCCCGTCTTGAAGCGCATTCAGGGCATGGGAATTCCGCGAAACCTGGGTAACCGGAGCTTCGCGATGCGCATCTGGCTGAACCCAGAGCGCATGCGTGCGTACGATATCTCCGTGGAGGACGTCATGGAGGCCATCGCGGAGCAGAGCATCATCGGCTCCCCGGGTCGGCTCGGTCAGGCCACTGGCATGGTGTCGCAGTCGCGCGAGTACGTTCTCACGTACGTCGGTCGCTACAACGAGCCGGAGCAGTACGGCAACATCATCCTCCGGGCCAGGCCCAACGGCGAGATCCTGCGGCTCCGCGACATCTGCGTCAGGCCCACGACCTCGGAACCCATCACCACACAGGTTGGGGACGACCATGGTGATGACGACGAGCCCGCTGCGGGCGCCGATGCCACCGAGGCCCATGCGGCCGCGCCGGGGCAGGTGACGCATGAGCACGAGGGGGTCGAGCTCGGCTCGGAGTTCTTTGACATCTATTCGGACGTCGATGGTCACCCAACGGCGTCCATCGTCCTCAAGCAGGCGCCCGGATCCAACGCGGCCGAGATCATCGAAGAGGTCAAGGCGACCCTCGACGAACTGCGCGAGTCGTTCCCGCCCGGCATGGACTACGAGATCGCGTACGACGTCTCCCGCTTCGTGGACGCGTCCATCGAGCAGGTGCTCCATACCTTGCTCGAGGCGTTCCTGCTGGTGTCGCTCGTGGTCTTCATGTTCCTCGGCGACGTCCGCTCCACGCTCATCCCCACGCTCGCCGTGCCGGTGTCGCTGATCGGCAGCTTCTTCGTGCTGCAGCTGATGGGCTTCTCCATCAACCTGATCACGCTCTTCGCCATGGTCTTGGCCATCGGCGTCGTCGTCGACGACGCCATCGTGGTGGTCGAGGCGGTGCACGCCAAGATGGCCGAGAAGCACCTGTCACCCTACCGTGCGACGTGGGAGGTGCTCCACGAGATCAGCGGCGCCATCATCGCCATCACCTTGGTGATGACCGCCGTGTTCGTCCCGGTCTGCTTCGTTCCGGGGCCCGTCGGCGTCTTCTACCGACAGTTCGGCGTCACCATGGCGTCGACGATCGTCCTCTCCGGCGTCGTCGCGCTGACGCTCACGCCGGTGCTCTGCGCGATGATCCTGAAGCCCCACGAGCACTCCCCCGAGGGGCATGGAGAGCACGGAGACCACGCGAAGCCAGGCCTGCGAGACCAGATTCGGGCGCTGAGCCGTCGGGACATCTTGGTGTTCGTTCTCCTCGGGGCCCCTGCGATGCTCGGCATCACGTACCTGGCTCACATGCTGTGGGGGCCGATTGGGTTCCTGCTGCTCCTCGTCCCGTTCGTGCAGGGCCCTTTCAGCCGCGGCATCGACAAGGTCACGAACTTCTATGCGCTCCGCCTGCTCAAGCCCGTCGTCGCGCGCCGTCTGGTGACTGCAGGCGTCATCGGGTTGTTCGTCTGCGGCATCGTGAGCGAGAGCGCCCTCCTGCCCAGCGGTTTCATCCCTGGCGAAGACCAGGGCATCATCTACGCGGTGCTCCAGACACCCCCAGGCTCGACGCTGGAGTACACCAACGAGAAGTCGCAAGAGCTGGAGCGCATCGCGCACCAGGTCGAGGGCATCGCCTCGGTCACCTCCGTGGCCGGCTACGAGATCCTGACGGAGGGTCGCGGCTCCAATGCCGGGACTTTGATCATCAATTTGGAGGACTGGTCCGAGCGCTCGATGACGGCGAGCGAGATCATCGAAGAGCTGGAGGAGAGGACTCGCGAGATGACGGACATCAAGCTCGAGTTTTTCGAGCCGCCCGCCATCCCAGGCTTCGGCGCGGCGGGCGGTATCGCCATGCGCGTGCTCGACGAAACGCAGTCGAGCACGCCGGACTACGAGCGCCTCGGGACCGTCACCAACGAGTTCATGGAGGCCCTGCACGATCGCCCTGAAGTCGGCAGCGTGTTCACGTTCTACGCCTCCGACTACCCGCAGTACGAGCTGATCATCGACAACGACGTGGCCATGCAGAAGGGCGTGTCGATCGAGGCGGCCCTGAACAACCTCAACATCCTCATCGGCAGCACCTACGAGCAGGGCTTCGTTCGATTCAACCAGTTCTACAAGGTCTACGTTCAAGCGTGGCCCGAGTTCCGGCGGATGCCCGACGACCTGGATGACCTCTTCGTGCGGAACGAAGAGGGGGAGATGGTGCCGTACTCGTCGTTCATGCGCATCGAGAGGCGCCAGGGCCTCAACGAGATCACCCGCTACAACCTATACCCGTCGGCCGCCATCCAGCTGGTTCCAGCGGCGGGCTACTCGACGGGGCAGGCCATCGAGGCAGTGCGTGAGGTCGCCGAGGTGACGCTGCCGCGCGGGTACGACGTCGGCTGGGAGGGCCTCGCGTGGGACGAGTCGAGGCAAGGGAACGCGGCGCTCTACATCTTCATGGTCGTCGTCACGTTCGTGTACCTGGTGCTCGTGGCGCAGTACGAGAGCTTCCTCATTCCGCTGGCCGTCATCTTCTCGCTGCCGGTCGGAATCTTCGGTTCGTTCTTCTTGCTGCAAGCCGTCGGGCTCGCCAACGACGTGTGGGCCCAGCTCGGAATGATCATGCTCGTCGGTCTACTCGGGAAGAACGCGATCCTGATCGTGGAGTTCGCCGTGCAGCGAAGACACGAGGGCGCGTCGATCGAGGACGCCGCCATCGAAGCCGGAAAGCTCCGCTTCAGGCCCATCCAGATGACGTCGTTCGCCTTCATCGCGGGCCTCGTCCCGCTGGTGGTCTCGCACGGCGCCGGCGCCATCGGAAACCGGACCATCGGCGTCGCGGGGGTTGGCGGGATGCTCTTGGGCACGGTGGTCGGCGTGATCGTCATCCCCGGCCTCTACTACCTGTTCGCGCGGATCTCCGACGGGAGGAAGCTGCTGCGCGACGAGGTGGACACGCCGCTCAGCGAGCCGTCCGAAGACACTCCCTTCACCTTCGAAGACGCCATCGACGAGGATCCCGTCGTCGAACTCTCGCCGGAGGTCGTGATGGAGGAGGCGGTGCCGGTCGCACCAGTGGAGGAGCCGTCGCCGCCAGCGCCCGTGGTGGAGCCGGTGCCGGTAGAGGTTGACGGAACCGAGGAGGCGTAGCTGGCTCTCGCCAGGACGGACCACCCATGGAAGCCCTCCTTCTCACGATCGTATTCCTCGTCCTCGCGGGCGTCGGCCTTGGCGTCTGGTGGTTCTCGGCAGACCACGTGGGCAAGCGGCGCCTGAGGAGCGTGGCGTCGACACCCATCGCCAAAGCCCAAGAGGGAGCCTTGGTGAAGATCACCGGACGCTTGGTGCTCGCGGAACAAGCCGAGCTCGAAGGACCGCTCACGGGTCGGCGCTGCGTCGCCTATGTGGTCGAAGTGAAGGAGCGCACGCAGTCGGGCGCCAAGGCGAACTGGGACACGATCATCGCGAAAGACAACGCTGTCGCGTTCGTTGTCGAGGACGACACCGGAAGGGCGCTCGTGGTGGCTTCGGGTGCCCACCTCATCCTCGTGCGCGATGGACACGTCCGGTCGGGGTCACTCGGCGACCACGCCGAGCGGGCCGAGGCATTCCTGAAGGTGCACGGGACGCCGAGCGAGAACATCCTCAGGATGAAGAGGTCGCTCCACTACGAGGAGGGCGTCCTCGAGCGCGGGGAAGAGGTCTCGGTTCTGGGCGTTGCCGCATGGGAGCAGGTCCCTGACTTCATGCGGAGCGAGGGCCAGGAAGGCGGCGCGAGGTGCTTGGTCTTGCGTCCTCTGCGCGGGGGCTCGTTGACCATCAGCGACGACCCGCTGACGATCTGACGGCTCACTGGCGTTGGGTGCCCGCGCTCGGCGGCATCCATGGAGTGCCTGGAATTCAGGTTCGCTAGCGGGTCGTCGTGGAGAGCGTCACCGTCGCTCGTCGGCCACGAGCAAGGGCACGTACGAGCACGTCTACGGACGGCGACGTCTGCGTGGGCTTGGGGCTTCTTTGGATCAGCGAATCGTCGGAGCCACCTGGCCGCCCAACGCCCCCAAGATGCGCTCCACGTGGCGAGCCTCCACCAAGCCCGCGCGCACGCAGCGGACGTGTCCGCCCGGATCCACCAGCACGTGCACGGGCAACGAGCCGGCACCCTGATACCCAGCGGCCGCCAGCACGCGCGGCAGCTCCGTGGGGTCGGTGAGGCGTGGCGAAGCCGCCGTGAACGAGTGTGCGCTGCGGAACGTGGTCACCGCTTCATCCGTGGTGTCGGCCGACAAGAAGCGCAGCGCGACCGGACCGTCGGCGAGCGAGCGCTGCAGCACGGGCATCTCTTCCAGGCACGGCCGGCACCAGGTGGCCCACACGTTGACCCAGGTCCACTTGTCCGGGTTCGGGGCGGGCAGCTCGGTGGCGTTGGGCCACGACCAAGCGGGCGCGTTGTCCGGGGCATGCGCCACGTCGCACACGTCGCGCAGCACGGCGTCGATGTCGCCCTGCGCGGTGGTCACGGACTCGAAGCGCGAGGGGGGCGGGGCATCGGCGGCGGGCTCACCACCGCAGCTCAGCACCAAGAGCGCAAAGGGCAGGGAGAGGGCGCGGCGGGTCATAGCTGGCAGTCGATCCAGGCGATGAAGGCGCTGCGGTTCAGGTCCGAGGTGCGGCACTCGCCCTCGCCACCCGAGCGCTGCCACGAGCAGAACTGCTCATCGAGCTGCGCGAACTCTTCACCGAGCCACAGCAGGCCCACCTCGCGGTCGAGGTCGGGGTCCTGGTAGTTGGCGCGCAGGTGCGCGAGCACGGCGTTGGCGCGCGCCTCGCTCAGCTCGCGGTTGTAGCGGACGCTGCCCTCGGGCGACGAGCGCGACACCACGAAGAAGTAGCTGGCGCCCTGCTGGTCCGCGAAGATGCGGTCCACCAGCGCCTGGTCGGCGGCGTCCAGCGTGCCCTCGTTCTGCTCGAACTGGATGACGCCCGCGCGCTGGGCCATGGGCATGAACAGCGCGTTGAAGTCGTCGCCCGCGAGGCTCGCCACCTGGCGCGCGTCGGCGGGCTGACAGCCGCGCACGCCGCCGGCCTCGAGCAGGCCGCAGCTCTGCAGCACGCGGCGCAGCACGGCCTTGAGCTCGGGCGTGCAGTAGGCGGCGTTGGCGGCCTCGGCCACGGCCGCGGTGGGCGGCGCGGGGGTGGCGGCCAGGGCCACCATGCGGTCGCCGGACTGCTTCACCCAGAAGGCGGGCAGGGCGGTGGCCGTGCCCAGGAACACAGCCGCCAGCAGCAGCAGGATGGGGGTCTTCATCGGGCACCTCCTTGCGCCACGGCGGGCGTCTCCAGCATGCGGCTGAGCGTGTACTCGAGCCCGAGGTCCGTGTCTTCGTTACACACCTTGCGGCCGTCCACGAACAGCTGCGGGGTGAGCACCGGGATCTGGTTGCTCACCGCCCAGCGCAGGCCGCGGTTGAGGCGCTGGCCGATGCGGGCGGAGCCCACGCAGCCGCGCGTGTCGGGGAACTGCTCGGTCACCATGCGCGCCGCGCTGCCCTCGGTGGCGCGCTCGGCGGCCGTGATGGCTGGCTGGTTCTCGAAGGCCCAGTCCAAGATGGCGTTGGCCTGGCTCGGCTCGCACAGCATGGCCTCGGAGACGGCGCAGGCGCCCGGGTGCAGCGAGCTGCTCACCATCCAGTTGCACGCGTTGTCGAGCGGGAAGAGCAGCGCCTTGCGGCTGAGCTGCGCGTCGAGCCCGCTGGCCTCGAGCCGGCCCTCGAGGCCGCGACAGGAGGGGCAGAGCGGATCCAGCACCTCGATGGTGGGGCGCCCGGTGGCCGAGCCGCCCAGCGAGACCAGTAGGTCGTTGGGGATCTGCGGGTTGCGCAGCTCGCCGCAGCCGCCCGCGAACTCCGAGTAGTCCGGCATGGAGGCCACGTAGCCCGCGATGGGCAGCGCGATGAACAGCAGGCCCACCGGGATGGCCAGCATCTCGCGGCGGAAGCTCGGGTCGGCGTCGGGTGCGACGGGCTGCTTGTGTGCCGCCCAGACCAGGCCGATGGCCGTCAGGAAGCCGAGCGTGCTCGACGTGTAGATGCCGATGCAGAGCTTGCAGGCCGCGTCCAGCTCCACCAGCGCCAGGTAGCCCATGACGCAGCTGGTGATGAGCGGCACGGTCCACGCCAGCAGCGTGAAGTACGCGGCGTTGCGCTCGGTGTGGCGCTTGCTGGCCAGCAGGTACGAGCCCCAGAAGCCGAGGAACGCGAAGAGCGCCATGCCGGGCAGGGACACCGGGATGCCGCCCCAGACCTTCGTGCGCAGCACTGACGAGTAGCGGCTCATCAGCGTGACTTGGCAGCCTTCGCTGTCGGAGGCGGCGGCTTGCACACCGGGCAGGAACGAGCAGTGGATGTTGTGGACCTGGCGGTCCAGATGGTTCGCGAAGTCGAGCGTCGCGTAGCTGGCGAAGAACATGCCGAGCAGGGCAAAGGCGACGGTGGCCGCGGTGAGGTTGCGTGTCATGGGGCTCCTGTGGGTCGGTGGGGAGACCCTGGCCGATCGGGCCGGAGTGTTGGCCCACTCCAGCGAAGGTCAAGGCCGTTCGCACTTTCGAGGCCTGCCGAACCCCCATCTGCCCAGCCCGGGGGGCTTGGTTGACAGCCCTTCCGATGGGGCCCCATCCTCATGGGGCATGAACGCACTCCACCGCGCTCGTTGCGCGTCCGCGTGAGCCAGGCTCTCGAACGCGCGCTCGTCTCGCTGCTGGGTCTCTCGGTGGGCGACGCCTTTGGCGAGCGCTTCTTCATGCCGCACGGGGCGCTCCACACGGCCATCGACGAGCGGGCCGTTCCGGCCTCCCCGTGGCGCTACACCGATGACACGCAGATGGCGCTGTCCCTGGTGGAGGTGCTGCGCGAGCACGGCACCATCGACCAGGACGCGCTCGCCAAGAGCTTCGTCCAGCGCTTCGATCCCATGCGCGGCTACGGCCCCGGCGCGCAGCGCCTGCTGGAGCGCCTCAAGGTGGGCGAGCGCTGGCGCGACGTGAGCCGGGCCCTCTTTCGTGGCGTAGGGTCGTTCGGCAACGGGGCTGCCATGCGGGTGGCGCCACTGGGAGCGTTCTTTTGTGATGACGCTGCGCGTTGCCGTGCGGAGGCCGAGCGCAGCGCGGAGATCACCCACGCACACCCCGAGGGCATCGCCGGGACCGTGGCCATCGCCGCGGCGGCCAGCTTTGCGTGTCAGACGCGCGAGCAGCCCTTCGACCCGGCGGCCTTCATGGCCCACGTGCTGAGCGTGACCCCGGGCACCTACGTGCGCGAGGGCATCGAGGAGGCGCGCCAGACGCTGGGCGAGCGCAGCGTGGCGTTGGCCGCGCAGCGCCTGGGCAACGGCTCGGGCATCACCGCGGGTGACACCGTGCCGCTCTGCTGCTGGCTGGTCTGCCGTCACCCCGACGACTACGAGGAGGCGCTGTGGGAGACGGTGAGCGCGCTCGGCGACCGCGACACCACGTGCGCCATCGTGGGTGGCATCGTCGCGTGCCGCGTGGGCATCGAGGGCATCCCCGCGTCCATGCGCGCCGCGCGCGAGCCGCTGCCGCCTGGCTTCGAGGCCCCGGTCGCGGAGTCGGCGAAAGCGTAGACAGGCCGGCGAGCGACGGATAACCTCGGCTGCATGTGGGCTCTCTGGTTCTTGGTCCCGATCGGCCTGCTGTCCTTGGTGGCGATCTACGATCGGCGTCAGCGCAGCAACACCATCATCGCGAACTTCCCCATCGTCGGGCGCTTTCGCTACTGGTTCGAGGCCCTTGGCGGCCCGCTGCGCCAGTACATCGTCACCGGCAACGACGAGGAGCGCCCGTTCACTCGCGACCAGCGCCGCTGGGTATATGCGTCCGCGAAGGTGGAGAACAACTACTTCGGCTTCGGCACGGACAACGAGCTCGAGCAGACCTCGGGGTACCTGATCATCCGGCAGTCCACGTTCCCCATCACCTCGCCGGTGAAGGGCCAGCCCGGCTACGACCCGAAGTACCGCGTGCCCTGCGCCAAGATCCTGGGCGGCTACCGCAACCGCAAGCACGCCTTCCGGCCGCCGTCCATCGTGAACACCTCGGCCATGAGCTATGGCTCGCTTAGCGGCGCGGCCATCGAGTCCATCAACCGGGGCGTGGCCATCGCGGGGGCCTGGCAGAACACGGGCGAGGGCGGCATCTCGCCCTATCACCGCAAGGGCGGCGACCTGCTCTGGCAGCTGGGCACGGGCTACTACGGCTGCCGCGACGAGAAGGGCAACTTCTCCATGGAGCGCTTCCTCGAGAACGTGGCCAGCGCGCCGGTGAAGGGCATCGAGATCAAGCTCAGCCAGGGCGCCAAGCCCGGCCTGGGCGGCGTGCTGCCCGCCGCCAAGATCACCCCCGAGATCTCGGCCATTCGCCACGTGCCCATGGGCAAGGACTGCATCAGCCCCGCGTCGCATGGCGCGTTCTCCGATGTGTCCTCCATGCTCGACTTCATCGAGCGGCTGGCCGACGCGAGCGGCCTGCCGGTGGGCATCAAGTCCGCCGTGGGGCAGATGGGCTTCTGGCACGAGCTGGCCAAGCAGATGGAGACCACGGGTCGCGCGCCGGACTTCATCAGCATCGACGGCGGCGAGGGCGGCACGGGGGCGGCGCCGCTGGTCTTCAGCGACCACGTGTCGCTGCCGTTCAAGCTGGGCTTCACCAGCGTGTACCGCGCCATGGCGGAGCGCGGCATGCACGAGAAGGTGGTCTTCATCGGCACCGGCAGGCTGGGGTTCCCGCAGCAGGTGCTGTTCTCCATGGCCCTCGGCTGCGACCTGGTCAGCGTGGCGCGCGAGGCCATGCTGGCCATCGGCTGCATCCAGGCCCAGGAGTGCCACACCGGCCACTGCCCCACGGGTGTCGCCACGCAGAAGCCCTGGCTGGTGAAGGGGCTCGACCCCACGCTCAAGTCGGCGCGCCTTGCGAACTACATCATGACGCTGCGCAAAGAGACGCTGGCGCTGGCCCATGCGTGCGGCGAGGCGCACCCCGGCGTGGTGCCCCTCGATCACTTCGACATCGTGGATGGGTTTGCCACGCGCCCCGCGCGCGAAGTCTTCGGCTACGACCCCCGCTGGGGCCTGCCCGAGGACCAGGAGCGCGAGGCCATTCGCGAGGTCATGCGCTCGCTCGCCTGAGCGTGCGGTCCTGCGGCGCCGGGGCGCCTGCCGCCGGGCTGTGAGCACGTGTCGGGAAAGGTGCTATCGTCCCGCCGCTTCGCATGCTCCGAACCGTCGTCGCCGTGGCCGTCTTCAGCGTCATGTGGGTGCTGCTCTCGTGGCACTTCGAGCCGCTCGTCATCGTGTGCGGCGTGCTGTCGGTGGCAGGGACCGTGGCCATCACCCGCTACCTCGGGTTCATGGACGAAGAGGGTGCGCCCTACGAGTTCACCCTCCGGGTGCTGGCCTACATGCCCTGGCTGCTGCGTGAGATCGTGGTGGCCAACTTTCAGGTGGCGCGCATCATCCTCTCGCCCCGGCTGCGCATCGAGCCGCAACTGCTGCGGGTGCGGGCCAGCCAGCGCACGTCGGTGGGTCTGGCCATCCACGCCAACACCATCACCATCACGCCGGGCACCATCTCTCTCGACGTGCGGGACGGCACCATCCTGGTGCACGCCCTCACCGAGGCGGGCGCGTCGCAAGACGGCAGCGGCGACATCGACCGCAAGATCTCTTGGGTGGAGGGGCGCGCGTGACGTCGGTCATGGCCTTCGCGGCCGCTGCCATCCTGTTCACCATGGTGCTCGCGCTGTTTCGCGCGGCGCGCGGGCCTACCACCTACGACCGCATCCTGGCGCTCAACCTGTTCGGCACGCAGACGGTGCTGCTCATCGCGGTCACGGGCTTCCTCTTCGGGCGCCCCGAGTGGCTGGACCTCGCCATGGTCTACGGCCTCTGCAACTTCGTGGGCGTCCTCGCGGTGCTGCGCTTCTCGAAGTACGGCTCGTTCATGGAGGACCCGTGATGACGGACATCCTCCACGGCATCGGGGCCTTCTTCGTGGTGGTGGGCGCCGTCTTCTGCGTGATCGGCGGCATCGGCGTGGTGCGCCTGCCCGACTTCTACACGCGCTGCCACGGCTCCGGCCTGACTGACAGCGCGGGCGCCGGGGCGCTGCTCTTCGGGCTCATGTTCTTCGCGGACCCGCTGGTGGCCGTGAAGCTCTTCGTGCTGGTGGCGTTCCTGTGGATCTCGAGCGCGGTCTCCACGCACTCGCTGGCCAAGGCCGCGTTCTCGAAGGGCGTGCGCATCGAGAACGTGCCCGAGCGGGACTGGACCGTGCCGCCGCCCGCGCCCGAGGAGCCACCGCCCGAGGAGCCCCGCTGATGGAGACGGCCATCACCATGGTGCTCTTCGGCCTGCTGTTCACCACGGCCCTGCTCGTGGGGCGGCAGCGCAACCTGTTTGCGGCCACCATGCTCACGGGCATCTTCAGCCTGGTCAGCGCGGGCCTCTTCACGGTGATGGAGGCCGTGGACGTGGCCTTCACCGAGGCCGCCGTCGGCGCGGGCGTGTCCACCGTGCTCATGCTGGCCACGCTCTCGCTCACCGAGGACACCGAGCGCCGCGAGTCGAAGGTGTCGTGGCCGGCGCTCATCGTGGTGCTGCTCACGGGCGGGGCGCTCATCTACGGCACGCTCGACATGCCGGCCTTCGGCGACGCCAACGCCGCCGTCCATCAGCCGCTGTCGCGCTACTACATCGACCGCGCGTGGGACGAGATCGGGCTGCCCAACATGGTCACCTCCATCTTGGCGAGCTACCGCGGCGCGGACACCTTCGGCGAGCTCGGGGTGGTCTTCGTGGCCGGCATCAGCGTCATCCTGCTGCTGGGCCACACGCGCGCCGCGGCCGCCGTGGCGCAGGCCGAGCGTGACGAGCGCCCCTCGGTGCTGAGCGCCGAGCGCCACGCCCAGGTGCGCGAGATGCCGGTGGTGCGCACGGTCGCCAAGGTCATGCTGCCCTACATCGTGCTCTTCGCGTTCTACGTGCAGGCGCACGGCGACTTCGGGCCGGGCGGGGGCTTCCAGGCGGGCGTCATCCTGGCCACGGCCTTCATCCTGTTCGGGCTGGTGTTCGGGCCCAAGGAGCTCACGCGCCTGGTTCCGCCGCAGCGCCTCGAGCGCATCATCCCGGTGGGGCCCATGATCTACGGCGGCGTGGGCGTGGTGGCCATGCTCATGGGGGGCGAGTTCCTGGCCTATGGCGCCTTCACCCCCGAGCACCCCTCGCACGGGCACCACTACGGCATCTTCATGGTGGAGCTGGGGGTGGGCATCACGGTGAGCGCGGTCATGATCACCATCTACACCACGTTCGCCACGCGGCCGCGCACCACCACGCCCTGCGCGGTGCTCGAGCCCGGTGAGCAGCCGGTGCCCGTGGGTCTCGCCCCCGAAGACGTGCCCGAGCTGCCGGAAGAGCGCGCGCTCCCGGCCCAGGAGGGCACGTCATGAGCCTGCTCCCCGTGTGGCACTACGTGGTGGTCGTCGCGCTCATGATGCTGGGCCTCTACATCGTCATCGCGAAGCCCAACTACGTGAAGAAGCTCATGGGCCTGAGCCTGTTCCAGGTGTCGGTCATCATGCTCTACGTGTCCATGGGCCGCATCACCGGCGGGACGGCGCCCATCTACATCCTCGACGACGGCGTGCCCCGGCCCTTCGTGCTCTACACCAACCCGGTGCCGCACGTGCTCATGCTCACCGCCATCGTGGTGGGCGTGGCCACCATGGCGGTGGGCCTCTCCCTGGTGGTGCGCATCCGCGAGGCCTACGGGTCCACCGAAGAAGACGTGGTGGCCGAGCTCGACCGCCGCGAGGTGGAAGAGGCGCGAGCGCGCGAGACGGCCGTGCCCCCCGAGGCGGAGCGCGCTGCCCCGTGATGGCGCACCTCCCCATCTTGATGGTGCTGGTGCCGTTGCTCTCGGCGCCCATCGTGGTCTTCATCAAGCACCCGCTGGCCAGCCGCGTCATCGCCACGGCGGCCTGCATCGTCAGCGCCCTCTGCGCGTGGACGCTGGCGCTCACCCTCGACTCGGCGGTCAGCTACCCGCTCGGCGGCTGGCGACCGGCCATCGGCATCGAGCTGCGCATCGACTACGCGGGCGCCTACGTGGCCGTCATCGTGAGCACCCTCGCCACCGTGGCCATCAGCCTCGGCACGCGTGGCACGCGCGAGGAGCTAGAGGGCCGCGAGGTCTTCTTCTACGCCCTGTTCCTCATGTGCGTGGCCGGCCTCATGGGCATGGTGGTCACGGGCGACGCGTTCAACGTGTTCGTCTTCCTCGAGATCACGTCGCTCGCCACCTACACGCTGGTGGCCCTGGGTCGTAAGCGGCGCGCTCTCACGGCGGCGCTCAACTACCTGTTCCTCGGCACGCTGGGCGGCACCTTCGTGCTCATCGGCATCGGGCTCATGTACCAGATGACCGGCACGCTGAACGCAGCCGAGGTGGCCGCGCGCATCCGCGACGTGGGCCAGCTGCGCACGGTGCACGTGGCGTTCGCGTTCCTCACCGTGGGCCTCTGCATCAAGCTCGCGGTCTTCCCGCTGCACCAGTGGCTGCCGGGCGCCTACTCGGAGGCCCCGCACGCCGTGTCCTCCTTCCTGGCGGGCACGGCCACCAAGGTCATGTACTTCCAGCTGGTGCGCGTGGTGGTGTCGTTCTTCGGCGTGGCCTACGTGTTCGACACGCTGCACTTCGGCGCCCTGCTCATGCCGCTCTCCGTGCTGGCCATGTTCGCCGGATCCACGGCGGCCATCTTCCAGCCCAGCCTGCGCCGGCTGCTGGCCTACTCGTCCATCGGGCAGGTGGGCTACCTCACGCTGGCGCTCTCGCTGGGCACCGCGCAGGGGCTCGAGGCCGGGCTGCTGCACCTGGGCGCGCACGCCGTCACCAAGACGGCGCTCTTCCTGGTGGCCGCGTCGTTCATTGCGCAGGTGGGCGACGACCGCCTCGAGAGCTTCGCCGGGCTCGGGCGCCGCTTCCCCTTGCTGTCGCTCGCGTTCGTCATCGGGGGCCTGGGCCTCATCGGTGTGCCGGGCACGGCGGGGTTCGTCAGCAAGTGGGCGCTGCTGCAGGCCGCCTTCGCCGACGGTCACCCGCTGCTGGCGTTCTTGATCCTGGTGAGCTCCATGCTGGCGGTGGTCTACGTCTTCCGCGTGGTCGAGATCCTGTACTTCCGCGCGCCGCGAGCCGACGCGCCGCCCCTGCTGCGTGAGCGCCCGGACTGGGGCGCTTGGGTGCCCGCGCTCGGCATGGTGGCGGTGAGCGTGGCGCTCGGGCTGTGGTCCGAGGTGCCGTCCGACTACGTGGCCACGGCGGCCGCGTCGCTCTTCGGAGGCGCGCCATGAACCCCACCATCGTGCTGGGCGTGGCGCTCGGGCTGCCGCTGCTGGGGGCACTCCTGGTGGCCCTGACCGGACAGCGCCCCAACGTGCGCGAGGCGGTCACCGGGGTGGTGGGCGTGGCCACGCTGCTGGCGGTCGCGCTGCTGTACCCCGCCGTGGTGTCGGGTCGCCTCCCCGAGTGGGAGCTGCTGCGCGCCACGCTGCCGGGGGTGCCGCTCTTCTTCCGCGTGGAGCCGCTCGGCCTGCTCTACGCGCTGGTCGCGGCCGGGCTCTGGCCCATCACCAGCGTGTACGCCGCCGGGTACCTGCGCGAGCACCACGAAGAGAACCAGACGCGCTTCTTCGTGTGCTTCGCGCTCTCCATCTTCGCCGCGCTGGGCATCGCGTTCGCGGGCAACCTGGCCACGCTCTTCCTGTTCTACGAGCTGCTCACGCTGGCCACGTTCCCGCTGGTCACACATCACCAGACGCCCGAGGCGCAGCGCGCGGGGCGCATCTACCTGGGCATCCTGATGGGCACCTCGGTGTGCTTCCTGCTGCTGGCCATCGCGTTCACGTACAGCGCGGCGGGCACGCTCGATTTCGTGCCGGGCGGCATCCTGCGCGGCAAGGTGTCCACCGCCGCGCTGCCCCTGCTGTTGGGGCTCTTCGTCTACGGCTGCGGCAAGGCGGCCCTCATGCCGCTGCACCGCTGGCTGCCCGCCGCCATGGTGGCGCCCACGCCCGTGAGCGCGCTCTTGCATGCGGTGGCCGTGGTGAAGGCGGGCGTCTTCGCCATCCTCAAGATCGTGGTCTACGTGTTCGGGCTGGACCTGCTGCGCGAGACCGGCTCGTCGGACTGGCTCATGGGTGTTGCCGCCATGACCATCCTGCTCGCGTCGCTCATCGCGCTCCGCCAGGACAACCTCAAGGCGCGCCTCGCGTACTCCACCATCAGCCAGCTGGCGTACATCGTGCTGGGTGCCGCCATGGTCACGCCCGACGCCATCCTGGGCGGCGGCCTGCACATCGCCACGCACGCGCTCGGCAAGATCACGCTCTTCTTCTGCGCGGGCGCCATCATCGTCACGGCCCACAAGACCGAGGTCAGCCAGCTGGACGGGCTCGGCCGTAAGATGCCCTGGACCATGGCCGCGTTCTTCATCGGCGCGCTGTCCATCATCGGCCTGCCGCCCACCGCCGGCTCGTGGAGCAAGTGGCTCTTGGCGCTGGGCGCGGCCGAGCAGTCGCCGCTGCTGGTGGGGGTGCTCATGGTCAGCTCCCTGCTGGGCATCAGCTACTTGCTGCCCATCCCCATCCGCGCGTTCTTCTTCGAGCCCCCCGCGCCGCATCCGCACGCAGCAGACCCGGATACGGAGCAGGACATCGAGCACGGCAACGTGCAGCCCCACGATCACGGCGAGGCGCACCCGCTCATGCTGGTGCCCTTGTGTCTGACCGCGCTCGGCTGCGTGCTCCTCTTCTTCTACTCGCAGCACATCGTCGCGCTGCTTCGACCGTTGGTGGGCCGATGAGCAACGAGCACCACGACCATGACGAGAACGGCGAGCTCGTGGCACGCGCCCGTGAGCCGCTCGCGCCCAGCGTCCTCGAGCGCAACGCGGTGAACATCCAGCGCGCCGTCGTCTTGGTGTGTGCGCTGCTGGTGTTGGCCGACGTCGCGTTCAGCCTCTATGGGCACCGCCACACGCACTTCGGCTTCGAGGGCTACATCGGTGTCTACGGGGCCATCGGCTTCGCTTCCTACGTGGGGCTGGTGCTCTCGGCGAAGGTCCTGCGCGCGCTGGTGATGCGGCCCGAGCGCTACTACGACGACCGGGAGGAGCGGCCATGAGCGGTGCCCTCACCCAGCTGTTTCCGGGCGCCCTCCTGATCTTGGGCGCGCTGTTCGTGCCGCTCTTCCGCGGCCGCGCCGAGCGGTTCCGCAATGTGTACGTGCTGGCCCTGCCGTTGCTCAGCGCGGCGCACTTCGCGCTGTTCTCGCTCGGGCACCAGAGCACGGCCACGCTGTTCGGCTACACGCTCGAGCTGGTGCGGGTGGACGCCCTCAGCCGAGTGTTCGGGGTCATCTTCCACATCGCGGCGTTCTTGTGCTGCCTCTACGCCTTCCACGTGAAGCGCCCGCTCGAGCACGTGGCCACCCTGGTCTATGCGGGGGCGGCCATCGGCGCCACGTTCGCGGGCGACCTGCTCACGCTCTTCCTCTTCTGGGAGATCACGGCGCTCAGCTCGGTGTTCCTCATCCTGGCGAGAGGCCTCGACGAGCCCGCGCGCCGTGAGCGCGTCTTCCGCGTGGCCATGCGCTACCTGCTCATCCAGGTGGGCTCGGGCGTGCTGCTGCTGGCCGGCACGCTCATCTTCTACGAGGCCACGCGCTCGCTGCACTTCGGGCGCATGGACCTCGAGGAGACGCCCGGCGCGCTCCTCATCTTCCTGGCCTTCGGCATCAAGGCCGCGTTCCCGCTGCTGCACAACTGGATGCAGGACGCCTATCCCGAGGCCAGCGTCAGCGGCACCGTGGTGCTGGCGTCTTTCACCACCAAGCTGGCCATCTACGCGCTGGCGCGGGGCTTCGCCGGCACCGACATCCTGATCCCCATCGGCGCGGCCATGACGGCCTTCCCCATCTTCTTCGCCGTCATCGAGAACGACCTGCGGCGCGTGCTGGCCTACTCGCTGAACAACCAGCTGGGCTACATGGTGGTGGGCGTGGGCATCGGCACCGAGCTGGCCATCAACGGGGCCGCCGCGCACGCCTTCGCGCACATCCTCTACAAGGGCCTGCTGCTCATGAGCATGGGCGCGGTGCTGTACCGCACGGGCACCATCAAGGCGTCCGAGCTGGGCGGCCTGCACAAGTCCATGCCCATCACCACGGCCTTCTGCGTGGTGGGCGCGCTGGCCATCTCGGCCTTCCCAGGGCTCAGCGGGTTCGTCACCAAGTCCATGATCATCACGGCGGTGGGCGACGCGCACCTGCTGGTCATCTTCGGCGTGCTGCTGTTCGCGTCGGCCGGCGTGTGCGACCACTCGGGCATCAAGATCCCCTTCTTCACGTTCTTCGCGCACGACCAGGGCTGGAAGGTGCAGGAGGCCCCGCGGCACATGCTGCTGGCCATGGGCATCGCGGCGGCGCTGTGCATCGGCATCGGCGTGTACCCCGCCGCGCTCTATGCGCTGCTGCCGTTCCCCGAGGCCGCGGCGCGCTACGACGCCTACGAGGCCACGCACGTGCTCACCATGCTGCAGTTGCTGTTCTTCGCGGGGCTGGCGTTCATCACGCTGCTCAAGCTGCGCGTCTACCCGGCGGAGCTGCCGGGCACCAACCTGGACACCGACTACGTCTACCGGGTGGTGCTGAAGCGCTTCGTGCGCGAGAGCTACGCGCTTGCCGGCTGGGTGCGCGAGGGGACCTGGGCGCGCGTGCTGCGCGTGCGCGACAGAGCGCTCGGCCGCCTGCGCCTCGAGCACGAGCCGCCGCGTGGGCGGCTGGGAGAGCCCTGGACGGCCGGCACCACCACGCTCTACGCGGCGCTGGTGTTGTTCGGGCTGCTGTTGGTGACGTCCACCGCAGGCTGCGGCGGAGACGACAGCGAGGCCAACGACGCGCGCCTGCTGCTGGACCGCGTGACGGCGCTCGAGGGCGTGCCCGAGCAGGCCTTCGAGGCCCGCATGGAGCGCGTGGAGGTGCTGCGCGCGCTGCCCCTGCGCGGCGAGACGCTGGTGACCGTGCGCGACGCGTGCGCCGAGATGTACGGCGCGCTGCTCGAGGCCGACATCCAGAACGCGCTCATCCGGACCATCGGCGCGCCCACGGAGGAGACATCCGCGGCGGACCTGCAGCGCCTCGAACGGGCGTTCACCGACGCCGAGGCGGCCGCGGCGCGCGTGCTGGCCCATCGCGACGGCTGCGTGGACGGGACCGCGTCGCTGCGAGCGCGCTATGCGCCCAGCCGGCGCGGCTCCGAGTAGCGCCGCAGGGCAGCGGCCCGCCCTCGCTCAGAGCGGCAGGTCGATGCGCTCCTCCGCGTCGGCGCAGCGCATGGCGTCGATGGCGGGGGAGTAGCTGCACACGCGCACGTGGTTGGCCGCCGGGTCGAACTCCAGCAGGCGCATGTAGCCGTCGCCGCCGCGCTCGCGGTGCTGGTAGTTGGCCAGCAGCGCGTGGCACGGGCGCCCCAGGTGATTCTTCCGCGTGACCCGCCCGATGCCCCGGGCGAGCACGTGACCGGACACGAACACCTGCACGTTGCCCACGGAGCTCAGCTCGCGGAAGACCTGCTCGCCGTCGAGCCCGCCCTGCTTGCCCAGGCTGTAGGCGCTGGGGCACCACTCCTGGCCGCGACGCGTCCGGTCGTAGAGCGTGTCGTCGTGATAGGTGAGCGCGTGCGTGGCCACCAGCGCGAGGCTGTGCGGCGTGTCGGCCAGCAGCTGCTTCGCCCACGCCACCGCCTCCGGGCGCGGTGCGAATTCGAGCCCCACCACCAGCACGGTCCCCATGGTGGTGTTGATGGCATAGGCGCTGTTGGCCACGCTCGCGTCGTACGTGCCCAGGAACCCGAGTGCGTTGTGCGCGGCCTGCGGCCGGCGAATGTCGTC
This sequence comes from Sandaracinaceae bacterium, assembly GCA_016706685.1. Taxonomy (NCBI): domain Bacteria; kingdom Pseudomonadati; phylum Myxococcota; order Polyangiales; family Sandaracinaceae; species Sandaracinaceae bacterium. The sequence continues at coordinate 47,462 of JADJJE010000033.1, forward strand.
GAGGCCGGTCACGCGGCTGTTCGCGGCACCCTTCGGGCCCAGGTCGTGGTTCCCGGTCACCACCACCAGCGGCAGGCTGGCCGCGTCGATCTCCGCGAACGCGCGCCGCGCCACCTCCCACTCGTCCGGGTGGTTGCGGTTGGTCACGTCGCCCACGTGCACCACGGCCGCGATGCCCAGCTGGCGCGCGTGGCTGCGCAGGAACTGGGTCTGCTCGAGGAAGAGCTCCGGATAGTGGTCCGGGTAGATCTGCGTGTCGGGCAAGACCGCGATGGTGAACGCGTCGGAGGAGGCGGGAGGGAGCAGCATGCGAGGGATCAACCGTTGGGCCGCTATGTGCGGCGTCAGAGCTCGAGGCTGAGCGAGGCCATGAAGCGGCGGCCGCGCTGGGGCATGGTGGGCGACGGGAAGGCCGAGACCGGGACCTGGTACTCCCAGTCGAAGAGATTGTAGACCCCTACCGCGTAGTGGATGCCCAGGTCATCCACGCTGCCGGTCACCACCACGTCGGCGATGACCGCCCACCCCGTGGTGTCGTTGGTGCTGAGGTCCACGCGCCGCGGTGCCTCGAGGCTGAGCCGCAGCGCGCCGCGCAGGAGCCGGTCCAGCACGGGGAAGATGGCCCGCGCCGAGCCGAACAGGTAGGGCGCGTTCGGGACGTCGCGGTTGGCCGTGGCCCCCTCGGCAAGGGGCGCCTCGAGGTAGCGCGCCGACAGCGTGCCGAGCATGGCCGAGAACATCCAGCCATCGCGCAGCTCGCGGCGCACCTCCACGTCGGCGCCCAGGTTGCGCTGGTCCGTGGAGCTGTTGGCGCTGTAGGTCAGGCCCAGCATCTCGGGGTCGTTCGCCGCTGGCACGGGCAACGTCTCGATGAAGTCCTGCGCGTACTGGAGGTGACCCGACAGCAGCAGCGACCACTCGTCGTCGAAGCGGTGCGTGTACTCCACCTCGCCCGCGTAGAGTGTCTCGGGGCGCAGCGCCTCGCCGCAGCACGTGCTCCCGAGCGAGGTGCGTCCCCCGTCCTGATAGAACTGCTCGTAGGTGCTGGGAGCCCGGAACGCACGGCCCGCGATGAGCTTGACGGTGTCGTTCGCGCTGGGGCGCAGGATCACCGCGAGGCGTGGATTGAATGAGACGAAGCTCTCGGAGGGCGCCGGCAACAGCCACGCGTCCACGCGACCCCCGAGGGAGACGCTCACGGCCTGCGCAGGCTCCCAGTCGGCCAGCGCATAGCCCGCGATGGTGCTGAAGTTTCGATCCTCGTCCAGCACCAGGTTGCGTGAGCCGTCCAGGTTCTGGTCCGAGACCCGCATGGTCACGATGGGGTGGTGCGCTGCCTCGGCACCCGCCGAGAGCCGCAGCGTGGGGTGCAGCTGGGCCACCACGCGCGCCTCGCCGCCGGCCCAGAACCCGCGGTAGGTCTCGGTGTAGGGCTGCTCGAAGGCCGTCATGCTGGCTTCGTCCTCACCCTCGTACACGAAGTCCAAGTGGAAGTAGTTGTAGCCCGCGTACACGCGCGTGCGGAGCTCCACGCGCTCCGAGAGCCGTGGCTCGTAGCGCACCTCCAGGAGCCCCAGGTGGTCGTCGAAGCTGTTCTCGAGCCGGTTGTAAATCGTGTCGAACGTGCCGGTGGGGATGGCGACGGTGCGGGCCGTGAAGAAGCCCTGCACCACCAGCGGACCGGCCCACGCGCGCACGGACCCCGTGACGGCCTGGAACTGCTCCACGCCCTCGGCGCGGTTTGCGTCCACCGTGCCGTCGCCGTCCAGGTCGAAGTACAACACCTCGTCGCGCCCGCCCGAGCGGGCCACCGCCACGGAGCCACGCACGCCCGCCTTGTCGCTCAGGTGCACGTTGAAGGCCCCGCGGGCGCGCCCCACGTTGCCGTCCGCGAGGGACAGGTCGAAGCGCGCCGACGTGGGCAGCTCATGGGAGAGCGGCACCAGGTTGATGACGCCCGAGACGGCGCCCGTGCCGTAGAGCACGGAGCCTGCGCCGCGCACGATCTCGATGCGCTCCACGTCGCCGAGGTCCACGCGGCCGTCATAGCCGATGAACGCCTGCTGCAGGATGTTCTCGTTGAGCGTGGCGCCGTCTTGCAGCACGCGCAGGCGGCTGTTGTAGTCGTTGGGCTGGCCGATGCCGCGCACGCCCGCGTTGGAGTACGTGCTGTCGGAGGTGAGCGCGAAGCCGCGCTGTCCACGCAGCGCCTCCACCAGCGTGGGGTAGCGAAAGGCCTCGAGCTCGGCGGTGGAGATGACCGACACGGACGCGGGCGCGTCCTCGATGGTCTCCACCTCGCGCGACGCGGCGCTCACCTCGTGCAGGGTGCGCATGCGCAGGCTGGTGAGCTCCACCTGGCGCTCGCGCGTGACCTCCACGTTGGCTTCCTCGGGCTCGTAGCCGCGCGCGCTGACGCGCACGTGCCGCGTGCCCACCGCGATGCCCGCGGCCACGAGCGGCGTGAAGCCCACCGCCACGCCATCGATCTGCACCAGCGCCCCTTCCACATCGGCGCGCACCACCACCGAGCCAGTCTCCGCCACGAGCGTGATGTTCGCGCGCGTGGTCTCGGCTTCGGTAACGGCCACCGCGCGCGCCAAGGGTTGGTGGCCGGCCGCGCGCACGTGGATGACGTGGGGACCAGGCGCCACGGGCAGCGAGCAGGGCAGCGTGCAGGCCGCATCCCCGTCCTCCGAGTCCACGCGCAGCTCGGCGCCTTCGTGGCCCCGGACCACCAGCGTGCCGACCACGCGCGTGAGCGCCAGGCGCACGCTGCTGCGCTGACCCACCGCCACGCTCAGCGGCTCGCTGGTGGCGTCGTGATGACCCGGCAGGCGCGTGATGATGCGGTACGTCCCGGCAGGCAGCGCGATGGTGAGCGGGGCCGTGCCAATCGAGCCCAGGTCGATGCGGTCCACGAAGACCGTGGCGCCCGCGGGGGCGGACTCCACGTCGATCAGCGCCACCTGGGTGGCCAGTTCCGTGAGCGCGGCGGTGATGCGTGTGCGCGCTTCGGTGTCGGTCTCGGTGGCCAAGGCGGTGGCGTAGTAGCGATACGCCTCCGGGTACATGGCCAGCCGCTGGTACGCGCGCGCGATGTTGAAGACCACGTTCTGGTTGGGCACCAGGCGGTTGGACGCCAGGTAGTGCTCGAGCGCCTCGAGGAAGTTGCCCGCGCGATAGGCCTCGTTGCCCAGGCGGAACTGGAGGTCGGCCTCGTCGGCGGTGCCATCGGCCTGGGCCACTTCGGGGACCACGCTGGGCGCGAGGGCGAGCGCCCCCAAGAGGGTGGCACGCAGGGCGAGACCGAGTGCGCGGCGCGCCGTGCGGCCGCTGCGCGCGCGATGCCCCTCCATGGCTACCTCGCGTCTCGCAGGTCGTCGTCGGCGGGAGGCCGCATGGGCGCAGGAGCGTCGCGGTTGTCGGCCGCTTGCGCCATGGACGACACCGGCCGGCGTGCACGCGTGAGCTCGATGCGCGCGGGTGGGGCCTCCGTGGTGAACGTGATCACCTCGGGTTGGTAGCCCGGGGCCTCGACGAGCAGCGTGTGCGGCGTTCCATCGAGCGCGAGGCTGCGGTCGAGTGAGCCACGGCCGGCCAGCTCACCGTCCAGCTCGAGCAGGGCCTCCGACGGGAACGCCACCACCACGATGCGCGTGAGCGCGGCTGCCGGCTGCTGCGGGGGCGCCACGACGGTGCGGTCGACCTCCGCCCCGATCAGCGGCACGTCCGCGAGCTCCTGCGGAGTGGGAACCGGCTCCGGGACGGGCGGCACCAGCGCCACTGGCGCGTCCGGTGGAGGGCTGGGCTCTGTGAGCTGTGTCCAGACCCCAACGCCCACGACAGCGCTGAGCAGCGCCACCAGCGCGACCACCAGCGGCACCCACGAGCCGGACTCCTGGGTGGTGGTGCTGCTGGACAGCGGCGGGATCCCACTCGGCACGTCGGTGCTGATGAGCGCCGACGTGCTGATGCCGGGGTCGGAGCTCATGGACGGAAGCAGCACGGTGGCGGCGCCTTCATCGATACGGCGGGACCGCTTCGACGAGTGCCGCTCGAAGTCGCCGGTGGTCTCACTCGCCAGACGGCGCTCACCACCGGCTTCGAAGTCGCTCGGGTCGCGCTCCACCAAGGCGCGATAGCTCTCGGCCGCGCGCTGTGAAGCAAAGGGCAGCAGCTCATCGGTGAGCGCCTCGAGGTCTTCGTAGCGCTCGCGCGGATCGGCCGAGAGGGCCCGCAGCAGGATGCGGTCCATGGCCGGAGGAAGCTCTGCGGCGTGCATGGACGGGGGCCGCTGAACGCCGCGCGAGACCTCGTGCAGGAGCGCCACCACGTTTTCGCTCACGAAGGGCAGCACGCCCGTCACACACTCGTAGATCACCAACGCGAACGCGTACTGGTCCGCGAGCGGGCCCACCACGCCGGTCCCGAGCGCCTGCTCGGGAGCCATGTAGTGCGGCGTCCCGAGCACGGAAGAGCGTGATGTCTCGCTGGGGATGCCCGCCGTGGTCAGCTTGGACACACCGAAGTCCAGCAGCTTCGGGACGATCTTCCCGCTGGCGGTCCGCGCGATGAAGATGTTGTCCGGCTTCAGGTCCCGGTGCACCACACCCCGTCGGTGGGCCTCCGAGAGCGCGGCCGCGATGGGCAGCAGGACGTCCAGCGTGCGCGAGAGCGAAAGCTGGCGGTGGTCGCGGATGACCTGGGAGAGCGGGTCCCCCACCAGCAACTCCATCACCAAGAACGGCACCCCGTCCTGCTCCCCCACGTCGGTGACGTCCACCACGTGCGGGTGCTGGATGCGCGACGCCGCCTCACCCTCACGGAGGAAGCGCGCGCGCAGGTCTTCGTTGTCGGCCACGTCGGGGAGCAGCACCTTGAGCGCCACGGTCTTCTTCAGCCCGCGGTGCACCGCCTCGTAGACCTCCGCCATGCCACCCGTGCCGATGCGCCGCACCAGCTCGTACTGACCCAAGGTGGTCCCACTGCGCGCGCCGAGGCTCTCCGCGAGGCGGCTGCTGGGTCGGTCGGTAGCGGATGTTTCGGACATGGCGGTCACGGAATCCGGCACAAGGATACCGCAGCGCGGGGCGCGGATGTTCAGCGATCTGACAGCGGTGTGACGTCAGTCGTAGCAGCAGCGGAACCCCGCCCCACTGCTGAGCCCAAAGCGGGTGCCCGAGCCGTAAGCGCTGCAGGGATTGCCCTGCGCCTGGAGGCACAGGTCGTCGCCTGGGTTCCCGCTCGTCGCGGGTTGGCAGGCGTTCACCCACTCCGCCCATCCGCCGCCCAGATCGAAGACGTTCTCGAAGCCTGGCACGTTGCTGACGCAGACCGTGTCCGTGCCCACGTCCCGGGGCGGGTAGCCCGAGGTGACTGCGCACTCGTTCGCTGTGAGCACATCGCCGTGTGGATATAGGCGCGTGCCGCCCGACGTGCAGACGTGTGCCCAGAGGTCCACGCTCGGGTCCCCATAGTTGGCGAGGGGTAGGGCGCCACCGCCGATGGCGCCGCACAGGTGCCCGCCGGCCCAGGCGCAGTAGGCCGTAGCGTCACACCAGTCGACGACGGCGGGAGAGTTCGGGAAGTCATGCCAGGGCAGGGGCGTCTCCGGAAACAGCGTGGTGTTCCCGGCGCACTCCACCGGAGCGTGCGTCACGACGGGGTCCGACCGGGCGAACCCCATGTATTGCGCGCGCGTCACCTCGGTGCGGTCGATCTCGAACGGCGGAATGAGCGTGTCCGTGGGGGTGATCATGGTGCGCGGTCCGGGAGGCGCCGCGGTCACCAGCGGCTCGCACACCGCTTCCCAGAGGGGCAGGTCCCCGGGTAGGCGCCGGCGGATGTCCCCGCCCCGCCCGTGGCTGCACCACGAGAAAGCTGGGTCGCAGTCCACCACGACCTGATTGGCGCAGTTGACGACGTCCTCACCTTGTCCGCAGGTATTGAGACAGGCTGCGCAGCGCGGCACGGGGTTGGCGCTCCCCGTCACGCAGCGGTACTCGTTCCCGTCGTCACCCTGGCACACGTAGTCGCACGCGTCCGCGCTCACGCCGCAGTACGCGATGCGCTGAAAGCCGGGGCCGGTCATGTTGCACTGGTAGATGCCGCTACCCATGCACAGCTGCAGCCCGTAGCCGCAGCCCCAGCCGCCAGCCTCGATCGCCCCGTACTCGGCGTTGTCCATGCACGCACCCGCCACGCAGCGGAACAGGCTGTGCTCCACGGGCGAGTCGCCGAAGTTGTTGTTCCGGTAGTTCATGGGGCACGTCCCCGCGAGCGTGCTGAAGTCCAGGCTGCCGGCCTCGCGCCCGCCTTCACAGGGGCGCCGGCAGGTGCGGTCCACGCCGCACACCAAGCCTTCTGGACAGTCGTCCCCCAAGCAGAAGCCCGCCTCGGCGAGTCGACAGAATCCGCCACCGTCGGGGTGCGCCAGGCACACCTCACGGCCGCAGATCGTGGACGTCATGCAGGGCCTCCGGCAGAGCCCATCGCTGCAGCGGTCGCTCGAGCCACACTCCGCATCGGTCGTGCACGCGGTGCCCAGCTCCGCGTAGCGCGACACGGGCCACGCCACCGCCAGCGGCATGCCGATGGTGTCGCAGTCGAACTCGTCGGCCACGCTCGCGCCCGTGGTGAAGTTGTACATGGTGAAGCGCTCCACCCGCAGCTGGGAGGTCAGCCCCACCAGCTGCAGCTGGGTCGAGACGTTGCCGCTGAACGTGCTCAGGGCGGTGAGCACCTCGTGGCGGCCCGCCTCGAAGAAGTACGCGCGAAGGCGCACGCCGCCCGTCTCGATCTCGATGACCGCCCGCGTGGGCGACGCGTCGAGGGGCAGGTCGTAGGCCAGCCCGTCGAACTCTTCGCTCATCTGCAGGTGCGCGTTGGTGTCGGTCACGTCCAACTCGGCGATGGGGATGCCCGTGTCTCCCGCGATGCCCCCGTTGGCCCACATGACGCGGACACGAAAGTGCGCGCCGGGGCCGAGCGACAAGCGGCTGATCTCGATGCGGCGCACCGAGCCGATCACGTCACTGCCGAGGGGCGTCTCCACCGTCACCCCTTCACTGCTGGCCTCGAGGATCAGCTCACCGTCCTCGATGTGGACGAGCGCCGGATTGATGGCCTGCGCCGAGGGCCCCGCCCAGTTGGTGGGGCACACGAAGGGCACGCCCATGTCGCTGCCCGGGATGTCCGACTCGGGGATGCCGCACGCTCCCACGAGCGAGGCAATGCATAGGCTGGCCGACCACGCTCGCATGCTGGACATGCCTGCATTTTTAGCATGGTTGAAAATTTACTGGAATGCCCCCCCAGCGCTGGAAGGCCCAATGCCCCAGCGGGGCAGCGCCTCACATCAGCTTGCTGCGGAAGATGAAGAACACCGCGCCCAGGATGCAGAGGCCTGCCCAGAGGTAGTCGAGGGTGAGCTTCTCCTTCATGTAGAAGATGGAGAAGGGCGCGAACACCAGCAGCGTGATGACCTCCTGCATGATCTTCAGCTGCCCCACGCTCATGACGTTGTGGCCGATGCGGTTGGCGGGCACCTGCAAGAGGTACTCGAACAGCGCGATGCCCCAGCTCGCGAGCGCCGCCAGGACCCACGGCTGCTGCGCCATGTTCTTGAGGTGCGCGTACCAGGCGAAGGTCATGAACACGTTGCTGCACACCAGCAAGAGGCCCGTCGTCCAATAGGGGTTCATGGCGCCGGAGTCTACCTGATAGACTGCGCGCAGCATGGAAGCCCCACGGAACTCTGGATGGACACGCCGGGTGCTCGCGCTCGGCGCGGTGTCGCTGTGGATCCTGGCTTGTGGCCAGGACAATGACGCTTCGGGCGAGGTGACGAGTGGCGAGGAGCCCAGCATCGAGGCGGCGGGCCAGCCCGTGGAGCTCCCCTTCGCGCTGAGCGACGCTAGCCCCGACTTGCTGTTGACCTACGCCGACGCCAGCGGCGCGCACACCGTGCACCGACCCAGCGAGGTGCCCGAGGCAGCGCGCGAGTGGGTGCGCGTGGACTCGCTGTCGCTCTCGCCCGAGCAGCGCCCGGCCGATGGCCAGGTGTACGTGGCCGATCTGCGTGAGCGCCCCGCCGACTCACGCGCGGCGCGGCTGGTCCCGCGCGCCACGTTCGACGCCTATGTGGAGCGCGCCAGTGGCACGACGGGCCGTGGCGGTGGCGGCACCCCGGTCGCAGCGGCAGGCAGCGGCGACATCGTCCTCTACGGGGCGGCGTGGTGCGGCGCGTGCCGGCAGGCTCGGCAGTTCTTCGAGCGCGAGGGCATCGCCTTCATCGACCGCGACATCGAGCGCGACCCGGGCGCGCGCGACGAGATGAACCAGAAGGCGCGCGCCGCGGGAGTGCCCACCACGGGCATCCCCGTCATCGATGTGCGCGGCACCATCCTCACCGGCTTCGACGAGCGTCGCATCCGGCAGCTGCTGGCCGCGTCGCCCGGCGGTGGCGCGCGGCCGTCGCCAGCGGCCCAGCCCATCTGAAGGCGCGCTAGGCGCGCGGCTCCCACGGGGGAGCGTCAGCCCGCCGCGAAGGGGAGGTCGAACACGCCCTGGTGGATCTGCTTCGCCAGCTTCTTGCCAAGGACCTCGCCCAGCGCGGCGCGGTTCTTCTTTTCGAGGGCGCTGGCGTCGATGACATCCGTGATGAGCGCGAGGTACTCCGCGATGCTCGGCGCGAACGCCATCAAGATCGGGCTGTCCTGGATGTCGATGACCAGGACTGGCAGCTCGCCGCGTGTTCCATCCGCGCTGGCCTGCCCCGCGCCGGGCGCCTGATACGCGAAGATCAGCGACTGCTCGTTGCAGCGCTCGGGGAGCACCAGCGGGTAGCACGCCCCCTTCAGGATCTCGGCGGTGCCCTCGAGGATGAACTCGGCCAGGCCCTCGTGTTCGAGCGCCAGGAGCTGCTCGAACGTCAGGCTCTCGAGGCGGACCTTCTGCTTGGCCAGCTTCAGCCCGAGCCAGCCGAAGTCGTAGGCGAAGAGCCGTGCGAGCGAGGTGGGCAGCGGCGCGCCATCACTCAGAGCGAGCGAGGCGAGCACCTTCGCTCCGAGCGGAGCCGGCGCCTTGCGGTGGGCGCCCCTACGCACATCGGGAGGAAACCCGTCCTCGGCGAGGCGCGCGAGGACCTGATCCATGAGCTGGGTGGAGTCGTCGGATGGGGTCACGGTCGGCACAGGATAGCCCGCCCCGCGCTCGACAGAGCCCGCGGTTCGGGGTACCTCGCTCGCATGACGCGCCTCTCGTCCGTGCTCCCCGCGTGGGTGGCCTTGCTCTCGCTCTCTGCCTCGCTCGCCGCGGGGTGCCGGCTGCCTGCCCCCGTGGACCATGGGGACCTGTATCCCGAGCGTGACCAGGCCCAGGTCCCCGAGGCCGAGGTCGAGCTCATCGCGGTGCGGGTGATCCTGGTCAGCTATGCCGGCGCCGAGGGGGCCACCGAAGAGGTGACCCGCACGCAGGCCCAGGCGGAGGCCCGCGCTGGAGTGGTGGCCGGCCTTGCGCACCAGCCCGGCACCAGCTTTCGCGAGCTGGCCCAGCAGTACTCCGACCGGCGCGATGACGCGCTGCGGCTGCGCCGCGACTCCGACACGCTGCCCGCCGAGATCGTGGAGGCGGCGTTCGCGCTGCGTGTGGGTCACATCAGCAGCGCGCTCCCGACGCCGAGTGGGTTCTTCATCCTGAGCCGGCAGCCCAACCCGGAGACGGGGCCCACCACCATCGGGGCGCGGCACATCCTGATCAGCTTCGTGGGCGCCCGCGGTGCCACCGACGAGACCACCCGCACGCGCGAGCAGGCCCTGCAGCTGGCCGCCGAGCTGGTCGAGCTGGCGCGCACCGACCCGAACGACTGGGACGCGCTGGCCGACGAGTACAGCGACGACCCGGGCGGAAACGGCGGAGACCTGGGGGTCTTCGGCCGTGGGCAGATGGTGCCCGCCTTCGAGCGCGCCGCCTTCGCGTTACGCATCGGCGAGGTCAGCGACCCCGTGGAGTCCCCCTTCGGCTACCACGTCATCGTTCGGTACGAGTGAGATGAGCGCCATCCCCAACAAAGAGCAGGTCCGCGTCCTCATCGACCGGGTGTTCGTCAACGGTGTGCCCCACAACGTGGCGCTGGGCATTCAGCTCATCGACTTCGAGCCCGAGTTCCTGGAGCTGCGCCTGCCGTACTCGGACAAGATCGTGGGCAACCCCGAGACGGGCGTCATCCACGGGGGGGCGGTCACCACGCTCATGGACGCCGGCTGCGGCGGCGCGGTCATGATCCGGCTGGGCAAGCCCATGCGCATCGCCACGCTGGACCTGCGCATCGACTACCTGCGGCCGGGTAAGCGCGACACGGACCTGATCTGCCGCGCTGAGTGCTACCGCGTCACCAAGAACGTGGCGTTCACGCGGGCCATCACGCACGACGGCGACCCCAGCGACCCAGTCGCGTCATCCGCCGGCACGTTCATCATCTTCCGGGGGGACAAGTAGATGACCGACCTCTCGACCGCGCTGCACCACGCCCGCGCCACCAACGACTTCAGCTCGCTGCTGGCCCTGATTCCCTACGCGCGCTTCATGGGCTTCCTGGTGGACATCGTGGACGGCGACCTGCGCGTCACCATGCCCTACGCCGAGCACCTGATCGGCAACGGCTCGGTGGACGCGCTGCATGGAGGCACGCTGGGCGCCATGATGGAGTCCACCGCCATCTTCAAGCTGCTCTGGTCGGCCGAGACCGTGCGCGTGCCGAAGACCATCAACATCACGGTGGAGTACCTGCAGAAGGCCGAGCGCGGCAAGGACACGTACGCGCGCGCCGAGTTCATCCGCCACGGCCGCCGGGTGGCCAACGTGCGGACGTTCTGCTGGCAGGACGACCCGAGCCAGCTGGTCGCGGCCGCCAACGCTCACTTCCTGCTCACCCCCGAGTGACGCGCGCGTCCTGAGACTGGGGCGCCTGCGAAAATGTGGGCGTCGCCCGCTCCGCTGGGTACGCTGTGGGGGTGACACGTTCGCTGCGAACGAGGATGGTTGGGCTCCTAGCGCTGGTGGCTTGGGCGCCGACGGCGGTGGTGCAGGCACAGGCTGAGCTGGTGGTGCTGGACGTGAGCGTGGCTCAGCCCGCGGCGGACGGTGACACGCCCGTGCCCCTCGTCGATGCGGCCGCCCTGCGCCTCGAGCTCGCTCGGACCATGCACGCCCTCGTGGTGGCCTCCGAGTCGGCGGAGGCGTTCGAAGTGCCACCCGTCGCGTCCATCTCCATCGCGCTCTCGCCCGGGCACGCCGTCATCGCCATCCACATGGCAGCCACCGCAGACCGTCCGGCCAGCGACCAGTCGCTCGCGTTCGAGGGGGAGCTCAACCAGGCGCGGCTCGTGGCGTTGCTGCTCGCGCTCGTGGGGCCCTCCGTCAACATGCCGTCCTCCAGCGGCATGGACGTGCGCGTGAACCCCTACCGGGACGCCACGCCGCCACGCACGCGGCCCGAGCCTCTCCGGCCCCGCATGGCGATGACCTTCCTGGTTCCCAACCCCTATCGCGGGCGGCACGCGGTGCGTTTGCAGCCTCCGCGCCCCATGGCGCTCAGCGAGAACCCGTACCGCTGAGCCGAGCGAGGGCACCTCCAGGAGCGGGGGCTCATCTTGAGGGAGGGGCTCATCATTGTGACGCGTGTGCGCGCGGCCCAGCCGGCCAATTCGTCATGTATGTGCCATGGCGCCGCAAACACACACGCTGGCCCGATCGGTGCAGAGGGGTGCTCCAGCAGAACATCGAAGGGCACATTGCCCGGTGATCGTTCCCTGGAATTCGACGAAATTATGCTCAAGATCTTGCGCCTCATGGTGGTCCTTGCCGCGGTTCCCCTCTTCACGCTCGGCTGCGCGGAAGAGCTCATCGACTGCACCGACATCTGCACCGACGTGGAGGACTGCATCGGCGACGAGTTCGGCGTGCGAGACTGCCGCCAGAGCTGCCAGGAACAGTCTCAGAACGCCATCAACGAGTGTGATGCCTGCCTGGACGACAATCCGAACAGCTGCGGCCCCTGCCTGGCCGAGTGCACGCCGCTCGGCCTGATGATCGCGGCGGACATGTGAGCTGCTAGCTAGCGCACCTCGAACTCCTGGCTCGCCAGCACCGTGCCGTCCTCGGCGATCACGGTGGCGCGCCAGGTGCCGGGTGTCTCGATGTACCGCGTGTAGCCCCAGGTGCGGAAGCGGCGCTGCGCGCCGGGCACCTCGAGGGTGACGTTGCCCACGCGGCGGCCGCCTGGGCCGTCGAACTGGATCCGCACGGCGCGCCCGTCGTTGCTCGCATTGCGCACCTCGACGAAGGCGTAGACGCGATCCTGCGCGGTCGTGATGGGGGCTCCCACTCCGACGGGCTCGCGGTCCGCGATGTCGTGGGCGACCACCAAGCGGCGCACGCTGAGACCGCCGTCCACGGGTGGAGCGGATGCGGAGGCGCGGCTTCCCTCGAACGCCGTGAAGGCGGGCGCGCCGAGGGTCAGCGAGAGGGCGAGGAGCAAGGAGGAGTGTCGGTGGCTGGTCATGCCACGCTCCTATCGCAGGACGCGTGCCATGCCTCGAAGTGCCATGATTCAAGGCGATTTACGTTCAGAGCCGGCCCGCAGCGCGGGCGTAGCCACCGCACCGGCGTGTGCGCGCTGACACACACACCTCAGCTGGCCCACTCGTGGTGAGAGCATTACAGCGGTGCCCGTCAACCCGCGCTCAGTCGCTGGCGCCCACGTCGTCCATCAGCCCAGGCGGTGCGGCCCGCTCCATGCAGCTGGAGCAATAGGCGACGGAGGTGGTGTGTGGATCCACGTGCACGTGCGCATGGGCGCCGCAGGAAGCGCAGAAGAACTGCGCCTTCGTGTGCTCCCCGCAGACCAGCCCGCCGCGCAGCAGATCTCCGCGCGTGGCCACGCCAATGGGGCGGCCCTGGTTGTTCACCAGCAGCGCGCCGGCGTCGAGGGCCAGCATGCGCTCGGCCGCCTCTTCGAGCGATGCGCTCATCTCGATGCCGCGCGCCGGCACCATGTACTCGCCCACCAGGTGTGCTCGAGCTTCGCGTCGGACAGCTCGCACTGTGCACACGCCACGCCCACCACCTCGCCATGGTCGCATACGAGCAGGTGCTCGATGCCCCGCTCACGCGCCGCGGCGAGAGCCTCTCGAACACGCAGCGTCGACTCCACGAAGAGCGGCGCCTTGGTCATGACCTCTGAGATTTGCATGTCGCCTCCTAGTGCGACCCCGCTCGACCTTGCCCACCATGGTCGATTGGCCGCTTGGCTGGCTCTCAGGCTACCCACTCGCCAAGGGCGTGACAATGGGGGCACGCGCAACAGACGAAGACGCCCCGCGAGCGTGCTGCTGGCGGGGCGTCTCGAGGGGCTGGGCCCGTTGACTCAGATCTCTTTCAGCTCGGTGGTCATCTGCTGCATGACCTTCTTCGCGTCGCCGTAGATCATCATCGCGTTCGGGTACTCGAACAGCTCGTTCTTGATGCCCGCGTAGCCGGGGCTGAGGCTGCGCTTGATGATGAACACCGAGCGCGCCTCGTGCGCGTTCAGGATGGGCATGCCGAAGATGGGGCTCTTCGGGTCCGTGTTGGCCGGGTTCACCACGTCGTTCGCGCCCACCACGATGACCGCGTCGGTGTTCTTGAACTCACCGTTGATCTGGTCCATCTCGATGAGCTGCTCGTAGGGCACGTCGGCTTCCGCGAGGAGCACGTTCATGTGACCCGGCATGCGGCCCGCCACCGGGTGGATGGCGTAGGTCACCTTGGTGCCGCGCTTGATCATCTCGTCCGCCAGCTCGCGGCAGGTGTGCTGCGCCTGAGCCACGGCCAAGCCGTAGCCCGGGATGATGATGACGCTCTCGGCTGCGTCCAGCACCATGGCCGCCTCTTCGGCGCCGCAGGAGGTGACCGAGTGGTACTCCTGGTCGCCCAGGTCCACGCCTTCGTTGGAGCCGAAGCCGCCCACCAAGACGTTGAGCAGCGAGCGGTTCATGGCCACGCACATGATCTGCGTGAGGATCAGGCCGGCCGCGCCCACGGTCGCGCCCACCACGATGAGGAGCGGGCTGTTGATGACGAAGCCCGCCATGGCTGCCGCGATGCCCGAGTACGAGTTGAGCAGCGAGACGACCACGGGCATGTCCGCGCCGCCGATGGGGATGACCAAGAGGACACCCAGCACCAGCGAGATGGCGGTGACGACCAGCGCCGACACGATGATGCTGTCGGGGCCAACCGCCATGAAGCCCAGGTGGCCGATGCCGGCGATGGCGCCGAGCAGCAGCACGGCGTTGATGACGTGACGCCCCGGCAGCATGATGGGCGCGCCCTTGTTCAGCTTCTCCTTCAGCTTCAAGAGCGCGAGCACGCTGCCGGTGAAGGTGATGCCGCCCACGATGATGGATAGCGCGATGGTCACCGCCGAGGCTGCACCGCCCGTGACGAGCGCGGCCACGGTCTGGTCGGCCGTGCCGTGCCGACTCGA
>JADJJE010000034.1 GCA_016706685.1 Sandaracinaceae bacterium
GGCGCTCCACCAGCCGCGGGTCGTGGGTGGACGCCACCACGATCGTGCCCTCGTCGCGCAGCTCGGCCAGCACGCGCACGATCTCGGCGGCGCTCTCGCGGTCCACGTGCGCGGTGGGCTCGTCCAGCAGCAGCAACGCCGGCTGCGTGATCAGCGCGCGCGCCAGCGCCCCACGTTGCCGCTCCCCCCCGGACAGCGCATCGGCGCGGCTCTGGGCCAGCTCACCGAGGCCCAGTCGCGTGAGCCACCCCTGGGCTCGAGCGCGCACGGCAGCATCCACCGTGCCGCTGGGGACCAGCGGCAGCAGCACGTTCTCCATCAGCGAGAGCGAGTCGATGAGCCCCAGGTCCTGGAACACGAAGCCCACGCGCTCGCGCCGCAGCTGCGCCCGGTGGTGGTCGCGCAACGACACGATGGACTGCCCGAAGAGGCGCACGTCACCGGAGGTGGGCGTGGTCATGCCGCCGCACAGGGCCAGCAGCGTGGACTTGCCGCTGCCGCTGGGCCCCGCCAGCACCGTGAGCGTGCCCGGCTCGAGCGTGAGCGACACCCCGGCCACGGCTTCGTGTGTGCGCCGCCCGTCCTGATAGCGCTTCTTCACGTCTACCAGCTGCACGCTCATGCGCGGCCTCGCTGGGCGTCGAGCGGGTCCATCAAAGCGGCGCGCAGCGCGGGCACCAGCCCCACCGCCACGTACGGCAGCACCACGGCGGCCAGCACGCTGAGCGGGGCGCTTGCGTCCACGCTGGGGGTGAGCCTCAGCTCCGGGTAGAGCGCGCTCCAGCCGAACAGGGCGCCCGCCATGCCGGGTGCGCCGAGCGCGAACACATAGACGTAGGCGCAGGCCACCCCCAGCGCCGCGCCCGTCAGGGCCACCACCAGCTGCTCGTAGAGCCGCACCGTGAGCACCTCGGTGGTCTGCCAGCCCACGGCCTTGAGGATGCCGATCTCGCGCCGCTCCACCTCGCCGAGCCCCGTGAGGCGGTCCCAGGCCAGCAGCAGCAAGGCCGCCAGGGCGGGCAGCAGCAGCACGCTCAACATGCCGCCGCGCGCGTCGAACGTGAGCGCGTGGGTGCGCTCGATCAGGCTGCGCTGCAGCACGCGGGCGCCGGGGAACAGCTCCGCTGCGCGGTTGGCGACGACCGACGCCTCGTCGGCCACGCGGAGCTCCACCGCCAGATCCGTGTACTGCCCCTCGGGCATGCCCAGCAGCGTGCGGGCCAGTGGCTCGAGCGCCAGGATCACGTCGGCCGTGCGCAGCGCGGACTCGGCGCGAAACACACCCACCACGCGCACCAGCTGGTAGCGCTCGGCGGCGGGCAGGGCCACCTCGTCTCCGCGGCGCAGGCCCAGACGCTCGGCCAGCACTTCGCCCACCACCACCTCGCCGTCTTCGCGCGGCAGGCGCCCTTCCACCGCGAGCGACGCGTCTGGCGTTGCGGTGAGGCCCACCACAGTGAGGTTGGCCTCGAGCGAGGGCACATAGAGGTAGCCCCACACGCGCGGCGTCACGCTGCTCACGCCACGCATCGCCGCGAGGGCGTCCACGTGGGTGGCGTCCAAGAGGGCAGGGCGGCCTGCCACGGTACGCTGCACCATGAGGTCCGGCAGCTCGCCGATGCCCAGGCGCGCCTCGTGCCGCAGCGCGTCGGTCAGGAACACCACCGACGCGAACAGCCACGTGATGAAGGCCAGGCCCACCATCATGGAGGCCGTGCGCCCGGCGCGCCGCGAGCAAGCTCCGAGCGCGAAGCGAAACAGCGCCGTGTGCCGCCTCATGGCCGGGCCTCGCGCGAGCGGCCCGTGGGGACCGAGCGCAATGAGCGAGCCGACTGGCCCAGCACCCTCGGGTCGGGCGGGATCAACGCACCGGCGGGATCCGTGTCCAGGATGGCCGGCGCATCGGCCGCTGCCGCAGCGGGCTCCACCTGCGAGGGGTTGCGCAGCCAGCGCGAGCTGGACGAGAGCGCCAGGTCCGAGCTGCCCAGCAGCTGGGTGAGCACACCGTGCATGCGCGCCCGCGCTGCGTGGCCTGCGTGCCGCCGCTGCGCGTCTGCAACCGTGAGGCCCAGCAGCAACAGCGCGCCGAGCAGCGCGTAGAGGGGCCAGCCGTCTCGAAGCCGAGCGCGCGTCACGCTCAGAGGCTCACGAAGATCTGGGTCAGCAGCGCGTCGGCCACGAGCACCGTGACCGACACGACCACCACGGAGCGCGTGGTGGAGCGCCCCACGCCTTCGGTGCCACCGCGCGTCTCGAGCCCGAAGTAGCAGCCCAGCAGCGTGATGAAGAACCCGAAGAAGGGCGTCTTGGCGAGGCCGGCGGCCATGTCCCGCACCGTGAGCGAGTCGAGCGCAGAGCTCACGAAGAAGTCCATGGGGATGCCGAACGAGGCGCGCGCCACCAGCATGGCGCTCAGCATGCCCAGCACGAAGGCGATGCTGGTGAGCAGCGGCATGATCAGGATGCCCGCCAGGATGCGCGGCACCACCAGCTTGCGGATGGGGTCGGCCCCCAACGCGCGGATGGCGTCGATCTGCTCGGTGACGGCCATGGAGCCGATCTCGGCCGCCATGCCCGCGCCGATGCGGCTGCCCACCACCAGCGCCGTCAGCGTGGGCGCCAGCTCGCGGGCCTCGGACAGCACGATGATGCGGCCGAGGGTGTCGCGCGCGCCGAAGGTCTCGAGCGAGAACGCAAACTGAATGGCCATGACCAGGCCCACGAAGATGGCCGTGACGGCGGCGATGGCCAGGCTCTTCACGCCCAGCTGCTCCACCTGGTAAATGAAGGCGTGCGGCTCGAAGCGCGTGCTGACCAGCGCCCTAAAGGCGCGGACCGCCAGCTGCGTAGCACCACCGATGTGCTCGATGAAGGCGCGCATTCGAGCGAGGGCGAAGCTCGCGGCGGCCCCCGCGCGCGCGTCCATGGTGCTGCTCACCGGATGGCCTCTGGAGCGGGCGCGCCTTCGCTGTGGAAGCCGTTCAAGAACGCGTCGTACTGCGGCTCGAGCCCGGCGAACGTGTCGGGCGCGGCCACCAGGGCCATGTCGAAGACGCAGTCGTTCTTCTTGAGGATGGTGAGGCGCAGCTCCACGGGGACGCCGTCCAGCTCCGCCAGCACGTGCACGTCGAGGGCCTCGCGGCCGTCCACTTCGATGCGGCGCTCCTCCACCACGTTGCGCTCGGTGAAGCCGATGAGCAGGTGGTTGCGCAGCGCCTCGAGCGGGATGTCGAGGCCGGGCTGGCACGAGGCGTTGGCCTGGATGACGCCGGAGGTGGGCTCGTGCAGGAACGCGAGGTCGTTCTGGTCACGGACGCGCAGGCGGGTCCACTCGGGCCCCAGGATCCCCACGTGGAAGTCGGCGTCGCCGCCGCTGTACTCGCCCTCACGGTAGGAGCCGGACGAGGTGCAGCCCAGCGCCGCGCAGGCGAACGCCAGCACGACCGAGGCGGCCAGCGCGGCGGAGCGTGCCGGTGAAGGGCGAAGGGGGGCGAGCGTGCGCACGGGGCGAGTGTAGCAGCGCCCGCGCGACCGACACGCAAGAAGGTCCCTGGGGCTGGGCCGGCTGGCCACCGGGGGTGCACGGGTCGCGTTCACCCGCAACCGAAAGATCCTCCGGGCGCGTCGGCGGAAGACGCTATAGTGTCCGGGAATGACTGGTGACTCCCCCGAGGGCATCGAAGTACTCGACAAGCTGGCCGCCGACGGCCTGGTCGAGCCCTTCGACTATGACCGCGTGCTGCACCACGCCAGCCGCAACGGAGAGCGAGTCGAAGAGGCGCTGCTCGAGCTGGGCGTGGTCACCGAGCCCGACCTGCTGCGGACGGTCGCCGAGATGGTGCGCACGCAGTTCGTCTCCACCGAGAAGCTGGCCAAGGCGCAGGTCAGCCGGACGCTGATCGAGATGGTCCCGCGGCGCCTGGCTGAGCGGCTCGGGGCCTTCCCCATCCTCTTCGACCGCAAGACGCTGACCCTGTCCGTGGTGACCTACGATCTGCAGGTGGTGGAGGTGGCGAAGCAGCTGCAGGTGGCCACCGACGCGCGCACCGTGACCACGTATGTGGCGCGCCCAGGGGCCGTCCGCGCGGCCATTCGCAAGTACTACTACGGCGACGTGGACTCGTTCACGGAGCTCATGCAGCCCAAGCGCGCTCGCAAGGCCGAGGCCGAGCAGGGGCCCGCCACACGGGGTGACTACATCGATGTGGACTTCGGTCTGGACGCGCCGCAGCCATCGCGTGCGGGTCGCCCAGCTGCGCCACAGCGCCGCCCCGAGCCGCCGCCGCCGCCCGCGCCGCCGCCCGCGCCACGCGTCATGGAGATTGCCGATGCCTCCCTGATGGCCGCGCTGAACGCGTCGCCCCTGGTGGCTTCCGCGCAGCGTGCCCCGCTGGTGAGCGCCGAGCCGTCGTCTGCCCACGTGGCTCTCCCGCCCGTCGAGGCGGCCAGCCCCGCAGCTCACAGCGTCAGCGTGTCGCCGCGCACGTTCCTCGAGTCGCTCAACGTGATGGTCACGCTCATCGAGCAAGAGCGCGCCGAGCTGCGCGGCCACACGTCTCTCGTGGCGCGCCTCACGCGAAAGCTGTGCGAGTTGGTGGACATGCCCAAGGACCACGCCTTCGACGTGGTGGTGGCTGCCTACCTGCACGACCTCGGCAAGACCGGGAACTACCACCTCACCCCGCTGAACGTGGCGCAGTACGAGGGCCACCGCGTTCAGGCGCAGAAGTCGTTCTCGGCGCCGGCGCGGCTCTTCGAGAGCGCGGGGCTGAACGAGCGCACCACCAAGACCTTGCATCATCTCTACGAGCGCTTCGACGGGAACGGCTTCCCCGACCGCTTGCAGGAGCGTGACATCCCGCTCGGCAGCCGCATCCTCGCGGTGGTCGAGACGTACGCGGACATCACCGCCAGCAGCAAGAACCCCTTCCGCCGGCGGCTCTCCCCGCGCGAGGCCTGTGAGGCCATCCAGGGGCTGGTCAACACCGTCTTCGACCCCACCATCGTGGAGCTGTTGCAGCGCTTGGCCGTGGGCGACGAGGTGCGTCACCGCCTGCTGGACGACGCCCGCTCCGTGCTGCTGCTGGACCCGGACGTGGAGTCCACCACCGTGCTCGAGATGCGCTTGATGGAGCACGGGCACCGCGTGCTGATCGCGCGCTTGTTCGACCAGGCGCTCACCATCCTCTCCGAGAGCGAGGTGGACATGATCCTCACGGAGGTGGACCTGCCCACGCAGGACGGCTTCCGCTTCGTGGAGCGCTGCCGCGCCGGCAGCCAGCCCGACACGCCCGTCATCTTCCTCACCCGGCGGGGCGACCGCGAGAGCGTGCAGCGCGGCATGGAGCTGGCCGCCGCGGACTACATGGTGAAGCCTGCCTCGCCCGAGGTGGTGGCCATGAAGGTGGGGCAGGTGCTGGCCCAGTCTCGCCGCGGTCAGAACCGCGGCGTCAGCGGGTCGCTGCGGGAGATGTCGCTGCCCGACGTCATCCAGATCCTCTCGAACGGCCGCAAGTCCGGCAAGCTGGCGCTCTCGTCTTCGAGCGGGAACGGCGAGATCCAATTCGGCGCGGGGGCCATCTGCGACGCGCGCATCGGCGACCGCACCGGCGCGGACGCGGTCTATGCGCTGCTGGCCCTGAGCGAGGGAGAGTTCGCGCTCGACCCCACGTTCCTGCCGCTGCGCAACGTCATCAACCTGCCCACCGAGAGCTTGCTGCTCGAGGGCATGCGGCGGCTGGACGAGGCCGCCCGCTGACGGGCGATGGTCCTCGCACCATGCAGGCCCCCGACCCGTCCTTCTTGCTGGTTCCCGACGACGACGGCCGCGCCCTCGCGCGCGTCCAGCGCAAGCTGTTGCTCCGGGTGGCCGGCTTTCTCTTGGGAGGCAAGGTGCCATCCCTCGGTGCCGAGGCCGCCGCCAACCTCGAAGGCGTCCGCCGGGGCCTGCTGCCGGCGCTCGAGGCTCACCCCGAGGCGCTGCTGCGCGCGTTGGCCGGCCCGGACGTGCTGTCGCCGCTCATGATGACCATGGCGCGGCGGCTGCCGCCCGAGGAGGGGCTGCATCGGGCGCTCCCCAACTTGCTGCTGGCCGCCGTGAGTCATGGGGCGCTCGTGGGCCCGGTCGAGCACACCGGGCCGGTCGAGACCCTGGTCCAGCTCGCCGCCCGCCGTGTCCTGCGCTTCGACTCGGCTGCCGTGCGCTTGCACGCCGAGCCGGCCCGCGTCGATGTTCGGCTGCAGGGTGGGCAGCGCGTGACCGTGGCGAGAGGTCCCGCGTCTCCGCCGGAAGACGAGCAGGCGCTCCGCTCGCAGGGGGTGCACGTGGAGCACCCGTTTCACGTCATCGAGGAGCGCCTCCCGGGTCTCCACCTGAGCGAGCACGACAGCAACCCGCTGTTCCACGTGCAGGACCACCCCGACGCGCGCGCCAACGCGATGACGCTCGGTGGCACCTCGCTCGAGACCTGGCGCGAGCGCCTGGTGGACGCGCTCGCGTTCATTCGGCTGGGGCTGCCCGGCTGGGAGCGCGAGCAGCCGGTGACCTTGCAGCGCATCGTCCCCGTGGGCGTGGAGCCCGAGCGGCACCTCTCGGCGTCGTTCCGTGAGGCGCCCGGGCTGGTGTACATGACGCTCCACCCGGACGCGCTGGTCATGGCCGAGGCGCTGGTGCACGAGACCCAGCACGGCAAGCTGCACACGCTGATGCGGCTCGACCCGGTGCTGGTCAACGGCGACACGCATTGGACGAGCTCGCCCGTGCGGCCCGATCTGCGCCCGCTGTCCGGCATCTTGCTGGCAGCGCACGCGTTCCTGCCGGTGGCGCTCATGTACCAGCGCATCTTCGAGTGCGGCCACCCCGTGCCGGAGCGCACGCGCTTCGAGCTGCGCTACGCCCGCGTGGTGGCTGGCAATCGCAACGCCATGGCCATCCTGAAGCGGGACGGCATCTTCTCCCAGGCGGGAGAGCGCGTGTGGGCGGGCATGAAGGCGGTGCAGGCCTACACGGAGCGGCACGCTCCGCCGATCCCCAACCACCCCGACGTGGCGGACCTGCTGCCGCCTGGCTGATGGCCGCGCCGGCTACCGCTTGGTGTGCAGGTACCACGCGCCCGCGAGCACCAGCGCACCCACCACAGCGGCTGCCCAGCGATGCCTCGCGAGGGCGGGCACCACGCGCTGGAGGGGCCAGATCTCCTGCGCCAGGAACGTGTCCGGGAAACCCAGAACGCCTGCGAACCCGATGCGCGCGGGGGGCTGGGCCGGCAGCTTGGCCGTCCCGAAGAGCCAGTCCCAGCACGAGAAGATGATGCCGAAGTTCACGGTGGTCTTCGCGTCGGCGTCGTAGTCGTGGTGCCACATGTGCATGCGCGGGCTGTTCAGCACATAGCGCAGCGGCCCGTAGTCCACGCGCAGGTTGGCGTGGTTGAGGTGCCCTATCAGCGTGCCGAAGATGGCGTGCACCATGAGCGCTTCCAGCGCGAAGCCGAAGAACACCATCGGCAAGTACAGGAGCGACTTGTAGACCACCACCTCGAGCCACGAGAAGCGGAACGCCACGATCCAATCCATCTCGCCGTCGCTCACGCTGTGGTGCGTCTTGTGCAGCTCCCACAGCAGCGGCACGCGGTGCAGCAGGCGGTGGATACCCCACTGCACGAAGTCGAGCAGCAGCAGCGCGACCACGACCTGCAGCGCGAGTGGCCAGTCGCGCGCCACGCCGCAGTAGAACGCCTCGGTGAGCCCACGCGTCCCGAGGAACGCGTCGAGCGGCGGCAGCACCCAGGTGACCGAGAGCCCGGCCAGCATGACGCCCAGGAAGTGCCCGTTGAACACCAGGTGCACCAGGTCCGACCCCAGCCTGGGCCGCAGCTGGCGTTGCTCGGGCCGCTCCGGGAAGAAGTGCTCGAGCGCCATGACGAGCGCGGAGATGAGCGCCAGGCTCAGGGGGTACAGGTACGCGGTCACGGCACAGTGCCTATCGGGCTCACCCACAGCATACGCAAGGTGAAGCGCTCGGGCCGTGGTCATTCGCCGCGCGGCTTGACCTCGAGCGCGATCGGGCGGTACCTCGGAGCCGTGACAGAATCCAACTCGTTCTGGGGTGCGATGAGGGGGTGCGGCGCGGCGCTCATCGTGCTGGTCACGCTGGTGTTCGTGTGCGGGGTCTTCGCCGTGGTCTACTACTTCACCACGCCCGAAGGCGAGACGGTGGCGGTGCTGCCCGCCGACGGGCGGATAGCGGCCAGCGTCGAGGCGGGGCCGGGTGACACGCTGCACTTCACGCTGTCCTACGAGTTTCCGCTCGGCGGCTTCGGCATGTTCGACGGCCCTGCCCGTGACAACGCCATCGACCGCGCGCTGCGGGCCTCTTCGCTCCACGTGGTGGCCACGTCGTCCAGCGGCGCCGTGCTCGATGCTCGCTGCGCGCCGTACAATGGTCGGGTCGGGGTCGAGAGCGACATCATGGGCACGCGCTCCCTCTCGGATGCGCTCACCGACTGCGTGATCACCATCCCGGCGGCGGGCACGTTCAGTGTCGTGGGTGCCGTGACTTGGTCCCCGGAGCTGCGCGCGAGCGAGGAGATGCTCGAGGTCCGCAGGGCAACGCCGTCTCGCTAGCAAACCATCCCGGGGTCGTCCCCGCCGCTCGCCCCCCAACGCCACTTGGAGGCCGCGCGACCGGGCTGCTAGGCTCCGCGACATGGTTCTGCATGCGGCCGCGCTATCTGTCGAGCATCGCGCCGCGGTGGCCGAGCTCTTGCGCGAGCCGGGCCTCGCGGGCGCGCCTGCCACGTTCCAGGTGGTCGTCCGGGGCGCCTGCATGACACCCGCTCTGCGTGACGGCCAAGTCGTTCGCGTCCAGCCGCGCCGGTGGGCGTTGCCAGGGGATATCGTGGCCTTCGAACATGGTGCGGCGGACGCTGGCTTGGCCGTGCATCGCCTGCTGGGGGTCCGCCCCTCACGGCGCGGCCTGGTGTGGATCACCCAGGCCGACAACGAGCCCGGCCCCGATCCGGCCTTCGCCCGGGCGCGGCTGCTGGGGGTAGTGGAGGTGCCCGTTCCTCTGGCGCGCCGGGTCGGTGCGCTACGCCGCTGGCTCCCGGCGCTGCTGGCTCCAATCACGCAACGTCTCCCGCGCGCGGGCGCGTCTCGCGCCACCGGTGTTCCCGTGTGACTCCTGCCCACCCGATGAAGCCTGCGAGCGAATACCTGGTGGACGGCATCCCTGCCGCAGAGGCCGACGCCTGGGGCGAACACGCGCTCGGGCTGCGCTTCGCAGGGGTGGACTTCGTCTTCCGGGGCTCTCCGGCGCGCAGCGCGAGGTGGTGCTGGCGCGCTTCAGGCGCTCGTCGTGCCCGCAGCCACCACCCGCAAGACCAGGCAAGCCCTGCCGGGCGCAGACTTCCGGCCCGCGGCGCACAGCCAGTTTCACCCCCCCCGGTCTGCTGGGAGTACGACCTCGCGCTCGACTTTCAGGCCGACCGAGTGGACATCGCAGGGCCCTCGTTCTTCGCACGTTTCACCGGGCGCCTGCCGCGCCGAGGTCCGCACCTGCCTCGAGGACCGGTTCTTTCTCGCTGTGTTCGAGAACGTGTTCCGAGTGGTCTCGATCTACGCCCTCGCCCGGCGTGACACGTTGGTCATTCACGGCGCGGGCGTGGCCCAGAGCAGAAGGGGTACGTCCTCTTCGGGCGCTCGGGCGCGGGCAAGACCACCAGCTGCAGTTGCTCACGCGCGCACGGCCCAGCCCGGCAGCCCCGCCCACGCCATCCTCTCGGACGAACTCAACGCCGTGGACCTGCGCGCCTTGGCACCCGGAGTCCTCCTCCAGCCCATGCCGTTCGCAGGGGATTTCGGTCACGATACGCTCAGCTCCGAGGCTGTCCCACTTCGGCGCATCTACGCGCTGGTGCAAGCTCCCGAGGCTCGCGTGGGCCCTTGTGGTCGCGCCGAGGCCCTGGCCCGCGTGGTCGCGGCGTGCCCTTTCGTGAATGTGGACCCCTTCGAGAGCGACTCAGTGTTCTCCCGGGCCGAGCGATTGCTCTCGTCCGTGCCGCTTCGGAAGCTGCACTTCCACAAAGACCCCTCCTTCTGGTCCGTTGTCGAGGCCGATGTCGAGTCGCATGCCAACGCCTGAAACCTTCGCCCTCCATCCCCATGCCCGCTTTCGCGTCATCGACGACGAGGGCATCTTCGTGCTCCAGGAGTCGGGCGAGGTCCTGGTGGTGAACCGAGTCGGGCGCCAGCGTGGTGAGTCATCGTGAGCGGGGCCTCCAGCGAAGAGCTGGTAGGCGCGCTCGTCGAGCGTTCGATGTCAGCGAAGAGCGCGCACGCCAAGACGTGGACGCCTTCCTGCGTGACCTGGTCGCAGCCGGTGCGCTCGTGGCCGCTGCCCGGAAGCGGGGGCGCGTTGAGCTGGGCCGCGTTCAACACGCGCGCCTGGACCGAGAACCGGCTCATGTCCGTGCTCTTCGAGCTCACCTACGCCTGCAATCTCGACTGCGAGTTCTGCTACAACGACGTCAACTTGGGTGGTGAGCCGCTGACCCTTCTGGAGTACCACACCGTGCCTTGGACGAGCTGGCGGACATGGGCGTGCTCAACCTCACCTTCAGCGGTGGCGAACCGCTGGCCAACAAAGACTTCTTCGCCATCGCCGGGCGGGCGCGCGACCTCGGGTTCGTGATTCGCATCAAGTCCAACGGGCACGCGCTCCGCGGCGCGGTGGCACGTCGGCTGCGCGAAGAGGTGGACCCTTACATCGTGGAGGTCAGCTTGCACGGGGCCAGCGCGGCGGTTCACGACAGGCAGACACGCGTGGACGGCAGTTTCGACCGCTTGCTGGCAAACCTCGAGGAACTGCGCGACCTGGGCATTCGCCTGAAGGTCAACAGCACGCTCACCCGCTACAACGAACACGAGCTCGACGACATGTTTGCTATCTGCGACGAGCTGGGCGCCCAGTTCCAGGTGGACCCTGAGGTGAAGCCCCGCGACAACGGCGACCGGACACCCGTTGCTCTCATGGCGAGTCCCTCCGCCAGAGAGCGCCTCAAAGAGTTGCTGCGGGAACGTGCCGCCAGGCATGTCGACCCCCAAGGGGCGGTCGCCCGGCATGACATGCGTGCGGGGGCCGAAGCTCGCCGTGCCCAGATGGCGCAGTCCGACAAGCACTGCGCTGCAGGCGCCGCCCACATCACCATCGATCCAGTGGGGAATGTGCTTCCCTGTGTGCAGTGGCGCGTCACCGTGGGCAACGTGCGGCAAGGGCTGCGGGCTGTCTTCGAGCAGGGCCACGCCTTGGCCGAGGTGCGCGAGACCACCCGCGCCGTGAAGCGCATGGTGGACTCTCACGGTGACGCTGGACAGCTGATGGGCTTCTGCCCTGGCGCAGCGCATGTCTACTCCGGGGACCCCCTCGCGCTCTACGGGCCAGCTGCCGGAGCGTCTGACGCTAGCCAAGCGCCACTTCCTTCCTGTACTATGAGGCCAATACCATGACCAACCCGAATGACCGCAGCACAGCGGGCCCGAGCGCGAAGCCTATGAGTCCCCGACCATCCTCTACCGCGACCCCTCGAGGCCGTGGCGGCGGTGTGTTCGCCGGCCGAATCCGGCCAGGGCCAGCCAAGGCTCGTGCCCACAGGGTCCCATCTCTTCCTGAGCCGGATTCGCCTGGGTTGGGGGACCTGGGCGCCTTCCATCCACGGCCCTGGGGGGTCCGATGAACGACCTAGCGGACATCATTGAACGTTTCTGGGGGCTCACGAGCGATCGCATCCCCATCGGCAAGGCGGCCATCGCGCAGATGCGCTCGGGCCACCCCGCCGAGGTGTTCGCGCTGAAGGACGTGGTGCACGGCATCAAGGGCGAGGCTCAGCTGCTTCGGCTCCGCGCCTGCGCCACCTTGATGGAGGCCGCCGACAAGCTCACCAACGTGCTCATCGACGCGCCCCACACCACGGAGGCCTGCGATGCCCTCGAGGCGGCGCTGACCAAGCTCGACCGAATGGTCATCGAGCGCGTGGGCGTGGCCGTCGACCGTGAGGTTGCCGAGCTGGACCGTGTGCGCGCCCTGCTGAGGCCGTGAGCGGGCGTCGACGTCGCTGTGCGGTGGTGGACGACTCGCGGGTGGTGCTGGACCTGCTGCGCGTGGTGCTCGGGGACGCCGGCTGGGACGTGAGCACGCACTCCGAGGTCGGTGGCCTCGAGCTGCGGCTGCGTGAGTGGAACCCCGACATCATCCTGCTGGACGTGGGGATGCCTGGCGTGGGTGAGCGCGACCTGCGTCAGCGCGTCATCCTGCTGCGTGTCGCGACCGGGGCCAAGGTGGTGCTGCACTCCGCCAAGGAGCCCGCCGAGCTGGAGGTGCTGGGCCAGCGCGCCGGGGCAGACGGTGTCCTCGCCAAGTCGGGGGACTTTGCCGCCATCTGCGCCACGCTCGACCGCTACGTGCCTCAGTAGCCTCGCGGGGAGTCGCGACTATGGGGCCAACGCGCGCCACGCTGCGTCCGCGAAGACGTCGCGGAGCGCGCTGATGTCGGTGCGCACGTGCCCGCCCAGGAAGGCCCGCGCGTAGTCCTGCGCGGGGCCACGCAGCAGCGGCACGTAGCACTCCACGGGCAGCTTGCGGATCGCCCCGCTCGCGATCCACGGCTTGAAGCGGGCTCGGATGGCGCGGAAGTTCTCCTCGTTCACGGCAGTGAGCGCTGCCTCCCCCTCGGTGGCCACCACCGAGGTGCGGCTGCGCAGCAGGAAGCGCGCGTGCTCGCGGTGGGCGGACACCCAGTCCACGTACGCGTGGACCACGGCGCGCACACCCTCCTCCGCGGTCTCGACCGGCGCGAGGTACGACGCGAGCAGCTGCGCGTGCGACGTGACGCCCTCGACGAACAGCGCGCTGGCGATGCGCTCCTTGCTGCCGAAGTGGTGGTAGAGGCTGCCCACGCTCGCCCCCGAGCGCTCGCGGATGGCCTCGATGGTGGTGGCCTCGATCCCATCGGCGTTGAAGCAGTGGAGGGCGGCCTCGAGGATGGTCTGCTTGCGGGTCTTCTTCGTCATCGGCGGCGTTCGTATACCCTACTCTTGACTAGAATAATATTCTAGAACAAAGTTCTAGTGCGCTCGAGGCCTCCAATTGCGGAGACCGGGACGCGAGGAGACGACCGTCATGTCGGCCACCCACACCGAGAATCGCCTGCTCCAGCAATACGGGAAGCTCGCCCGTCTGCCCTTCGGGAAGAAGCTCTTCTCGCTGGCCCTGTGCCAGCAGGCTCCGTACTTCAGCAGCATCGCCCCGCGCTTCGAGACCCTCGAAAAAGGCCTCGTGGTGGTGGGCATGCCCGAGCGACGCGCGGTGCACAACCACATCGGCACGGTGCACGCGCTGGCCATGGGCAACCTCTGCGAGCTGGCTGCCGGCACCATGATGGAGGCGTCGTTGCCGCGCACGCATCGCTGGATCCCGAAGGGCATGGACATCCAGTACCTGGCCAAGGCCGAGTCGGACCTAGTGGCACGCTGCGCCTGGTCTCCGGTGGTCTCGGACGTGGGGGAGGAGGTGCCCGTCGTGGTCAGCGTCACCGACCGCGCGGGCACCGAGGTGGTGCGCGCCACCATCCGCATGTGGGTGTCGCCCAAGCGGGCGACCGTGGCGCGCGCCGCCTAGCCGCGGCTCCTCGGCTCAGGGCCCGACGATGGTCTCGTTGCTGATGGCCCCTGCCAGCACGTCGGCCTCGCAGAACGGCATCTCGTTCCACATGCCGGCCGCGTAGAGCCGCGTCTGGTCTGCGTAGTGCGGCGACGCGGGGTCGGTGGACTGGCTGTAGGTGAGCAACGTGTACGCGCGCGGGCAGGGGTCGCCCGCGTCCCACGTGACCGCCTGGATGTGGCTGTTTCCCGCGCGGATGTTGCTGTAGCCCGAGTCGTCCACCAGCGACGAGGAGATCACGCTGAAGCCGAGCGAGTCGGGCATGCCGGGCACCGGGATGTGCTCGTCGCCCACGATGCGGAACTGCACCTCCGACCACGCGCGGTCGAGCGGGATGTTGGCTTGGTCCAGCAGCGCCGTCGCGTCCACGATGGCCTGGCGGATGCCGTCTGCCACGGCGGCGTCGGTGGTGTTCACGTCGCGCGGGGTGTTCACCGGATCGGCCTCGTCGAACGGGGTGGCCCACAGGTCGTCTAGCCCGCTGATGCGCGCGTACACCTCGCGGAACACGTGCGCGCCCTGGCTGGTGGGCGTGAAGCGCTGGTCCCACGCCAGCAGCACGTCGCAGGCGGCCTCCGGGCGCGTGCCATCTGCGGTGAAGGAAGACCAGTCGGCGGTGGCGGCACACACGGCCAGGATGCCCTCCATGCTCACGTCGGCCGCCTGGGAGCGACCGTTGAACACGTTGGCCATCAGGTCCTCGATGGCGAAGCCCGCTTCGCCGAGGCCGTCGGTGCCCGCTCGCCGCTCCTCGGCCTGCGCGAAGGTCTGGCGCGTGCGGATGGACTGCGCGTAGCGCTCGCGCCCGGAGAACGGCGGGAAGTCCTCCAGCAGCTGGCGGGGGTTGCTGAGCCAGAACGAGTCGTTGGCGTTGGCCACGTAGTCCGTGGTCCGCAGGTGCGGCAGGTCGTCGTAGCCCAGGATGCCGGGCGGCGTCCCCACGGCGTTGCCCCACTCGCAGGCCGCACGTGAGCCGTCCAGGCTGGGAAAGCCCTGGCGCGTGAGCAGGCGCGCCACCGCCGTCTGGCTGCAGTCCTCGAGCTGCGCGTCGGTCACGTTGGGCACCACGGTGACGTCGCCGTAGTAGGCCTGCCCGTCGCGGCTGGCGGCGATGGTGTTCACCCACGGGATGCCGATCAGCGCCAGCGCCTCCTCGAAGGCGTCCATGTCCTGCGCCTGCCCCATGCGCACCCACTGCTCCACCAAGCGGTCGTTCTCGATGTTGGCGTCTCGGAACGTGATGGCGGTGCGCGCGATGGTGGGCCAGCCGCCCACCAGCGACGAGATGGCCCCGAGGTCCACCATGGGCCCGAAGTGGCTGGTGTAGAGCGTGAGCTCACGCGCCTCGAGCGTGCCGTCGTCCTGCAGCACCTCCACGGTCACCGGGTGCGCCTCGATGCGGCGCTCTTCGCCCTCGTAGAGGTAGACCATCGGGTCGTCCGCCTTGAGCGTGAGCTCGTAGAACGAGAAGTGCAGGGAGGACGCGACGGTGTGGCTCCACGCCAGGTTCTCGTTGAAGCCGATGTTGATGACGGGCACCCCGTGCAGCGAGGCGCCCGCCGCGTCGTACACCCCCGGGATGGTCAGGTGCGCTTGGTAGAAGCGCTCCGGGCCGCTCCACGGAAAGTGCGGGTTGCCGTACAGCAGGCCGGCGCCGCTGCGGGAGCTCTCGGAGCCCACCGCGTAGGCGTTCGAGCCCATCTCCTCGACGGGGCGGAAGCCCAACGCCTGCCGCGTCACCCCGGGCGCGCTCCCGGGT
The DNA here is from genome assembly GCA_016706685.1 of Sandaracinaceae bacterium. NCBI lineage: Bacteria > Pseudomonadati > Myxococcota > Polyangiales > Sandaracinaceae > Sandaracinaceae bacterium. The sequence continues at coordinate 15,474 of JADJJE010000034.1, forward strand.
AGCTGGGGCGGGCCCTCGAAGCGCGCTAGCGGCAGCTCGGGCGAAGCCGCCGCGATCAACGGCGCGAGCGTGCCTGTGCTCGCCCGTAGGCCGAGCTTGCGATAGACGCGGGCCAGGTCCAGCTCCGTGAGCTCGCGCACCCACGGCTCGCTGCGACAGCCTTCGTCGCCCTGCGCGAGGCCGTCCAGTCCCACCTCGGCCAAGTGTCGGTTCATGCCGGCGGCGTACCCGCGCACCGCGTCGCGTGCCCAGCCCGGCAAGGGCCGCAAGAACTCGCGCTCGGCGAGCCGCGCGGTGTTGTAGTGGCGGTAGACCATGTCCTCGGCCACGTCGCCGCCCGCCTCGCCCCACCAGCGGGCGGTCGTGCCCTCGGCGCGGATCACCTCGCGCATGAGCACGCAGTAGTTGTCCTGCGCGTAGGCGTAGCCGTAGCCGTAGCCGAGGCTGCCGAAGTCTTCGGCCGTGATGTGCGGGACGCCGTAGGCCGTGCGCACGATGCGCGCCTCGTAGTGCACCGCGTCACCGCCACACGACGAGGCGCCGAGCGCGAGCAGCAGGAGACCGGAGCAGAGCAGGGCGGGGGGACGCCGATGGGTCGCGAATAGGGTCATCGGCCCCTGTCTACCACGGAGAGGTCAGTAGTTGCCCATCGCGCCGACGTCGATCACCTCGTGGCCCGCCTTCTGGAGGATCTCGGCGGCTGCGCAGCTGCGCCCGCCGCTGCGGCAGTAGACTACTACGTTGGGCTTGCCGCGCAGCTCACCCATGCGGTTCGTGAGTTCTTGGACGGGGATGTTGAGCGCGCCCTCCACGTGGCCGGAGGCGAACTCGGCGGGGCTGCGGACGTCCAGCAGGACGGCGCCATCAGCCACCATGCGGCGGGCTCGGGAGTTGGAGTTGTCGGCGCTTCGTGTGAACCAGGACATGCTGTCTTCCTTCCGTGTGAACGCTGTTGTTCGTACGTAGGAGCCAGCCAGCAGGGCAGAGGGTTCACGAAATCGTCAGGGGAGGCGCGCGCAGTCCCACTCTTCGTCACTGGCCACGGGGGCCAGCTGCTCGAAGGCCTCGCGCAGCGCCGTGCGGGCCCGGTGCAGGCGGCTCTTCAGCGCAGGCACCGTGATGCCCAGGCGCTTGGCGGTCTCTCCCGCGCTCAGGCCCAGCAGGTCGCGCAGCACGATGACCTCGCGGTGGGCGTCCGGCAGGCTGCACAGGGCACGGCCGATGGCACGCCCCACCTGTGCGGCCTCCAGCTGCTCCTCCGGCGTGGCGCCCGCGTCGGCGCGGTCGGCCACCGTGCTGTCCGGCAGGTGCGGCTGGTTCTTCAGCCCGCGGCGGCGGCGGTTGCAGGCGCTCCGGGCCAGGGCGAACACCCAGCTGGAGAGCGCCGCGCGCTGCTCGAAGTCCCCCAGGTGCGACGCCACGGCCAGCAGGGTGTCCTGCATGACGTCCATGGCGTCGGCCTCGTGGCGGCAGAGCTGCTGGCCGAAGCGCCGCACCGAGGGGCTGAGCTCGGTGAGCAGCGCCTGCATGGCCGCGCCGTCACCGCTCTTGGCCCGCTCGAGGAGCGCCTGGTCGCTATGCGCCGCTGACTTCGGGTTCGCCATGCGGCTCAACGTAGCAGCTCGCGCCTTCGCTCTCCATCCGGGCGCGCTTCTCCTGGTGGCTGCGGAGCGAGTAGTACAGCAGCGGGACGGTCATGCGCGACAGCAGCAGCGAGGCCACCTCGCCCGCCATCAGCGCGATGGCCAGGCCCTGGAAGATGGGGTCGAACAGGATGACGCCCGCGCCCACGATGACGGCGGCGGCGGTCAGCACCATGGGCCGGAAGCGCACGGCGCCCGCGTCCACCACGGCCTCCTCGAGGGGCATGCCCTCCGCCAGGCGCAGCTCGATGAAGTCCACGAGGATGATGGAGTTGCGCACCACGATGCCGGCGCCGGCGATGAAGCCGATCATGGACGTGGCGGAGAAGAACGCGCCCAGCAGGCCGTGGGCCGGCAGGATGCCCACCAGCGAGAAGGGGATGGCGGACATGATCACCACCGGCACCAGGTACGAGCGGAACCACGCCAGCACCAGCACGTAGATGAGCACCAGCACCACCGCGAACGCCACGCCCAGATCTCGGAAGACCTCGTACGTGATGTGCCACTCGCCGTCCCACTTCACGGTGTAGCGGCTCGTGTCGCTCGGCTGCTCGGCGGTCAGCTGCTCGATGGCGTAGCCCTCGGGCAGCACGATGGCGTCGAGCGCGGGCCCGAGCTCCAGCATGGCGTACACGGGGCTCTCGATGGCGCCCGCCACGTCGCCGGTGACGTACACCACGGGCAGCAGGTTCTTGTGATAGATGCTGTGCTCTTGGACGCCGTCCTCGGCGCGCACGAGCTCGCGCAGCGGCACCACGCGCCCTCCGGTGCCCACCATGGGGGTCGCCAGCAGGCGGTCACGGTCCGAGCGCGTCGCGCGGTCGAGCTGCACCAGGATGGGCACGTCGCTGGGCATGCGCTCGTCGTGCAGGCGGCCCACCGGCTCACCCGCCAGCGCCAAGCGCAGCGTGCGGGCGATCTCGGCCTCGCTCACGCCGTGCATCGCGGCCTTCTCGTCGTCCACCACGAAGCGGCGCTCGGCCTGGGCGGTCTCCATGAACACGTCCACGTCCACCACTCCGTCGAGCGCGTTCATCGCGTCGCGGATCTGCCCGGCCACCGTGATCTGCCGCTCGTAGTCCGGGCCGTACACCTCGGCCACCAGCGTCTGCAGCACGGGCGGCCCCGGCGGCACCTCGGTGACCTGGATGGTGGCGCCGAAGCGCTCGGCCACCGGCAGCAGCTGCTCGCGCAGCGCGCGCGCGATGTCGTGGCTCTGGGCGTCACGGTCGTGCTTGGGCAGCAGGTTCACCACGATGTCGGCCAGGTGGCTGCCCTGTCGCAGGTAGTAGTGGCGCACCAGCCCGTTGAAGGTGATGGGGCCGGACGTGCCCACGTAGCTCTGGTAGCTGACCACCTCGGGCTGCGCGCGCACCACGTCGGCCAGCGCGCGCGTCACTCGCGCCGTGTCCTCGAGGGTGGTGCCCTCGGGCATGTCCACCATCACCTGGAACTCGCTCTTGTTGTCGAAGGGCAGCATCTTCACCTTCACCCAGCCCACGGCCACCAGCAGCAGGCTGCCCACCAGCAGCACCTGGATGCCGATCAAGAAGGTCCAGCGCGCGCGCCGGCTGCGGATCAGGAACCCCACGAAGCGACGGTACGCGCGAGTGGAGCGGCCCTCCTGCTCGTGGGCGTGGTGCCCGCCACTGCCGTCTGCGTGGGCTCCGGAGCCGCGCTTCAGCAGGCGCACCGAGGCCCACGGCGTGACCGCGAACGCGACCACCAGCGAGAAGATCATGGCCGCCGCGGCGCCCACCGGGATGGGGCGCATGTAGGGGCCCATCAGGCCACCCACGAACGCCATGGGCAGGATGGCGGCGATGACCGTCATGGTGGCGAGGATGGTGGGGTTGCCCACCTCGTCGGTGGCGCGCACCGCGATCTCCAGCAGCGGTCGGCCTTGGTTCTCGGGCAGGCGGTAGTGCCGCGCGATGTTCTCGACCACCACGATGGCGTCGTCCACCAGGATGCCGATGCTGAAGATCAGCGCGAACAGCGTGATGCGGTTCAGCGTGTACCCGTACAGGTAGAAGACGGTGAGCGTGAGGGCGAGCGTGGCCGGGATGGCCAGCATCACGATCAGGGCCTCGCGGCGCCCGAGCGCGATCAGGATCAAGAGCGCCACGCCCACGACGGCGACGCCCATGTGCAGCAGCAGCTCGTCGCTCTTCTCGGCCGCGCTCTCGCCGTAGTCGCGCGTCACGCTCACCTGCACGTCGCTCGGCACCAGCGTCCCGCGCAGGGTCTCGAGCTTGGCCATCACGGCGGCCACCACGGCCACGGCGTTGGTGCCCTCACGCTTCGACACGGCGATGGTCACGGCGGGCCACTCGCTCTCGCCCGCCCGCGCGGCCACCTCGTCGTGCTCTGCCGCAGCGCCTGCACCGAAGCGCACGTAGCTGGCGGGCTCGGCGCCACCGTCCACCACCTCGGCCACGTCGCGCAGGTACACGGGCCGGCCTTCCCACGCGCCGATCACCACGCTGCGCACGTCGTCCGCGTTCTCGAGCGCCGTGCCCGTCTCCACCAACAGCTCGTGCCCGCCCTCGGCCACCGAACCCGCCGGCATGCGCGCGTTCTGCGAGGAGAGCGCCTGCGTCACGGCGAGGGCCGACAGCCCGCGGGCGCTCAGCAGCTCGGGGTCCAGCAGCACGCGCACCTGGCGCGTCTCGCCGCCGATGACCTGTACGTCGGTCACGTCCGGCACTTGCTTCAACTCGGCGCGCAGCTCGTCGGCCACCTGCCGCAGCTGGGCGCTGTCGTAGCGCTCGCTGAAGAGCGTGATGGCCAGCACCGGCACGTCGTCGATGAAGCGCGGCCGGATGAGCGGCGCGCTCGCCTCGCTCGGCAGGCGGTCGGCGTGCGCGGCCAGGCGGTCACGCACGCGCAAGATGGCGTCCTCTTCGCTGGCGCCCACCTCGAAGCGCGCGATGACCAGGCTGCGGCCCGGGCTGGACGTGGAGTACACGTACTCCACCCCGGGGACCTCTTGCACCAAGCGCTCCACGGGCGAAGACACGCGCTGCTCCACCTCGCGGGCCGTGGCGCCGGGCAGGGCGATGAAGATGTCCACCATGGGCACCTTGATCTGCGGCTCCTCCTCGCGCGGCAGCAGCTGCACCGCGAAGGCGCCCAGGGCCACGGCGCTCACGATGAGCACGGGCGTGAGCTTGTTGCCGATGAAGGCGCGGGCGAGGCGCCCAGCCATGCCCAGCGGGGCTTGCTCGGTCTGCGGTTCGGGGGTCACTGGCTCACCTCCACACGGTCGCGATCACGGAGGCTGCTCGGGGGGGCGACCACCACCACCTCGCCTGGGGAGAGTCCAGAGAGCACGGCCACGCGGTCACCCTGCGCGGCGCCCAGCGTCACGAGCCGGAGCTCTGCGATGCCGTCGTCCACCACGAACACGCGGTCGAGCGAGCCGCGCGCGCTGACGGCCTCGAGCGGCACGGTCAGCTGGTCGCGCGCCTGCCGTGGGAAGTGCACCCGCGCGAACATGCCGGCGCTGAGGCCCTCGAGCGCGTCGCTCGGCAGGTCCACCTTCACCACGAAGGCGCGGGCGGCGGCGTCCACCTGCGGCGAGACCTCGCCCACCGTCCCGGTGAGCACGCGCGCGTTCGCGTCCACGTGCACCTCCACTTGCTGGCCCAGCTGCACGCTGCCGGCCAAGGACTCGGGCACGGCCACCTCCACGCGCAGGCCACCTTCCTGCTCCAGCACGTAGAGGGGCGCTCCGGGAGCGGCCAGCTCGCCCACCTGGGCGGGCCGCGCCAGGACCACGCCGTCGAAGGGCGCCCGCACGCGGGTGTAGTCGAGCGCCGCGCGTGCCGACAGCACCATCGCCCGGCTCTGCGCGATGTGGGAGTCGGCGCGGCTCATGCCCGAGCGGCTCGCCTCGTATTGTGCCTCGGCGGCGCGGAAGGCCGTCTCGGCCTCGTCCGCCTGCTGCTGCGACACGGCGTGGTCGGCCCGCAGCGCGCGCATGCGCTCGTGAGTGGTGCGCGCCAGCTGCAGGGCAGCCTCGGCCGCCTGCGACTGTTGCTCGTACTGCGCGCGGGCGGCCTGCGCCTCGAGCGTGCCGGCGTTGGCCTGCAGGAGCCCTGCACGCGGGTCGGCGTCGTCCAGCGTGGCCAGCAGCTGGCCGCGCACCACGCGCTCGCCCACGGCCACGTCCAGGGTCTCCACGTAGCCCATCATGCGGCTCGTGAGCGTGGCGGTGTTGAGACCACGGACCGTGCCCGTGACGATGTAGCTCGACGCCACTGGGCCCTCGCTGGCCTCGGCCACGCGGACCTGCGCGGGCGGCGGAGGCGTGTCGTGCGAGTCGCCGGGGTCTGCCGAGGCTGCGCCGCACGCGGTCAGGAAGAGCGCGCCGAGCGGCAGGGTGAGCGAGCGGTACGACGGGATGGTGAGCAGCTTCTTCATGGGGAGACCTCATCGGGGTTGACGTTGATGCCGCCGAGCGCGACCGCGAGGTCCACGCGTGCCAGCTCGCGGGCATGGCGCGCTGCCAAGAGGCGCAGCTCGGTGTCCAGCAGAGCGGCCTGACTGCGCACCAGCGCGGCCGCGTCGCTCCTGCCGTTGTCCATTCGTTGGCGCTCGAGCGTGGCCGCGCTGCGGGCCAGCTCCACGCTGCGGGCGGCGACCGTGAGCCCCGCCTCGCGGGCCTCGAGCGCCAGCTGAGCCTGGCGGATGCGCAGGCGCACGGCCGACACGGCGCTCTGGGTGCTCACGCGCACGGCGTCGAGGTCCGCCTCGGTGGCGCGGCGCTGGGCCAGATCCTGGAGGCCGTTGAAGAGGTTCACCTGCAGCACCAGGCCCACCGTCCAGCTCTCCCCGTGCTGCCCGCCCACCAGCTGCGAGCGGTGGCTCTGCAGCTCGGCGGCAGCCGCCAGCACTGGCGCGAAGCGCGCGAGCGAGGCGCGATGCGCGGCGGCGGCAGCGGCCTCGGTGGCCTCGGCGCGGCTCACCTCGGGGTGCTCGTGAAGGGGCAGTTGGTCCACGCTCAGGCGCGTCATCGCTCCCACATGGCCACCGTCATCCTCGGTCTCGGGGAGCGTCGAGCTCAGCTCGGTCGTCTGGTCGAGCGGCAGTCCCAGCGCGTGCTGGAGCGCCGCGGCGGCGGCCTCCGCCTCCCCACGCGCCTCGATGCTGCGCTGCTCCATGCTGGCCACGTGCAGCTCCACCGTCATGAGGTCGAGCTCGGTGGCCATCTCGTTGCGCAGCATGGAGCGCACCCTCTCCGCGTCGGCGCGGGCCGCCTCGAGCGCCACGGTGGCGACGCGCGCGCCTTCGCTGGCCAGCTGCGCCCCGTAGTACGCGCGGGCCACTCCGGCGGCGAGCTCGAGCTCGGCCTGGGTGACGGACGCCGCCGCGGCGCGGCTCTGCTCGCGTGCAGCGCGTGCGCCGAACCAGCCCTCGGCGTGCACCAGCGGCACCTGCAGGGTCAGGCGAGAGGCGTGGTCCGTGATGGCGCTCGGCCCGTTCAGGGCGGGGAGGGCCAGGTCCGCCGCGCCGAAGCGACCCTGTAGCAGCCGCGTCCCGAACGCGTACACGGGCTGGTCACCCCGCATGAGCGCCTGCTCGAAGTCGAGCCGCGGGAGCAGCCGACCGCGGGCCCCCATGACTTCAGCCTCGCGGCGGGTAGCCAGCGAGCGCGCCCCGGCCAGGCGGGGGTCGTGCTGGCGTGCGAGCTGGACGGCGTCGTCCAGGGTGAGCGCGCGCTGCGTTTGCGCCGCGGCAGGGCTAGCCGCGGACCAGGCCAGGGCGGCCAGCAGCGGGAGGGTGAGTCGGTCGAGGCGGGGCATGCCGGTGGGAGCCAGCCGCCCGCGGAAAGGGTTCGCTGCGGATACACAAAAGCAGCTCGCCGAGTCAGACTGGGACTTCCGCGCCCCCAAATGGGGAGCCGCAGGCCTCCTCATGGACCACCCCTACGAGTTCCGAAAGCCCGACTTCACCGGTGAAGTGGACCCCGCCCACTACCTGCGGGCCACACCCGAGGACGCCACCTGCAAAGGCCTCTACTTCCACAGCATGCTGGACATGATGGCCAAGCTGCCCAAGGACCGGGTGGCGGACATCGTCATCGAGCGCCCGCGCTACCTGCCCTTCTTGGACTACCCGTTGCGCGAGCACATGCGCCTGTCCTTTGCGCTGGTGCCGCGGCTCTTTCCCGGCAAGCCCACGCGCCAGGCCTTCCGTGAGATGGGCTGGAAGGCGTTCCCCGACTTCTCCGCCACCATGCTCGGTCGGGTGGTGTTCGGCGTCCTGGGCGACGACCTGCAGCGTGCCTTCGAGTCCGGCCCGCGCGCCATCGCGCAGAGCATCAAGCCAGGGCTCGCGGTGATCAACACCCTGGGCGAGCGCCACATGCGCATGGAGTACTACGACATCTTCGGGATCCTCGACCCCTACTACATCGGCGTGGTCGAGGGCATGGTGCGCCACTACGGCTTCGAGCCGGACGTGCGCATCCACACGATGGATATCGCGAACGCGGTCCTCGACGTAAAGTGGTGAGCACTGCTCGCCCTCTACGCTTCCTTGGAGTCCCCGTGATCCGAACCGCTTCGTCTGCCGTCCCTCGCCCGTCCCGCCGCTTGCTGGTCTTCCTCGTCGCTGCGCTGACCGCTGGCTGTGTGGGTGCGCTGCCTCCGACCACTGCGCCCGAGGCGGAGGAGGCCGACCCTGCGGCAGGGCCCTCGCGTTCGTTGCCGGCGCTCCCCGCGCGCGTGGTGGCGGGAGGTCACACCGGCCCCGTTCTGGACGCCAGCTTCAGCCACGACGGTGCCTCGCTCATCACCGCGGGCTCCGACGGCCACGTCCACGTGTGGGACATCGCCACGGGCGTGCGCACTGTGAGCCTCGAGCCGCACCCCGGCCCCGTGAGCGCCGCACGTCTCAGCCCCGACGGTCTCACGCTCGTCACCCTGGCTGCCGACTCCCAGCTCCGCGTGTTCAGCACGCGCTCCGGCGAGCTGCGGGCCACGCTCCCCAACCAGTCGGGGCGCCTCGAGGCCGCCACCTTCAGCCCCGACAGCAGCGCCATCGTCACCGGCAGCACCGACGGCACCGCCAGCATCTGGGACACGCAGACCGGCGGCCTGCGCCGCACGCTGGACTCCCATGGCGACCAGGTCACCAGCGCCACGTTCAGCGACGACGGGCACTTCGTCCTCACGGCCAGCCACGACGGCAGCGCCAACGTCTGGGACACCCGCACGGGTGCCCTGCGCGTGACCGTGGAGGGCCACATGGACGTGCTCAGCATCGCCGACTTCAGCCCCGATGGGCGCAGCATCCTGACCGGCAGCCCCGATGGGTCCGCGAAGGTCTGGGATGCGAGCACCGGGCGCGTGCGCACGTCGCTGCTGGGGAGCACGGCCACCCTCCTGTCCGCCAGCTTCAGCCCCTTCGGGCCGTTGGCCATGACCGCGAGCGCCGACGGCACCGTGCGCGTCTGGGACATCCACAGCGGTGAGCAGCGGGTGAGCATCGACGGACAGGCGCAGCTCATGAGCGCCGCGTACAACCACCAAGGGAGCCACTTGGTCACGGCGAGCCGCACGGGGACCGCGCGCGTCTGGGTGGCGGCCACGGGGGTCATGCACGCCGAGCTGGTGGGCCACGGCGGGGCCATCCACGCGGCCAGCTTCAGCCCGGACGGCGCCGCGGTGGTCACCGCCAGCGAGGACGGCAGCGTGTGCCTCTGGGACGCGCACACCGGCGAGCTGCGCGCCACGTACCGCGCGGGGGAGTGAGCTCAGCCCGCGCGCAGCGGTGCGTCCAGCGCCGACGCCACCTCGAACGCCACGCGCCGGAGGGTCGCTGCCCCGGGCCCCTCGAGGTCGCCGGAGGGGGCCGTGGCCAGCCGGTACCAGCGCCCTTGCTGCACCACCCAGAGCGCGAGGCCCTCCTGGTCTGGCGATGACTTCGCGCCGCGCCGGCGCTCGCGCTGCAGGAGCACGAGCGCTGCGCCGGTCAGCTGGAGGGAGCCCACCCTCAGCTCCAGGTCCAGTCGCTGTGGGCGCAGCGTGGCTCCGCGCACCACGTGTGCACCCCATGTGGGCGGGCTCATGCGGGGCGGCCCGAACACCGGCCGCAGCGCGCGCCCGAGCGCCCTCCAGCAGTCCTCGGCGAGCACCACGCCATACGAGCGGATGCCCAGCACGAAGGCCACGAGGCCAAAGAACACCAGCGCCTCCGCCCAGCGCGCCTCACCCAAGGGGACATCGGCGGAGAGCAGCGTGGCCCCCAGCACCATCAGCAAGTAGCCGCCGCCCAGCAACCACTTGCCGGACAGGAACGGCGGCCGCGCGTGGGTCAGCGTCAGCTCGCCCGTGCCGGTCACTTCGAGCCCGTCCACCAGCGCGCGGATCTCGCCGAGCGGCAATGGCGGCGGCAGGACGCTGGGCGCCTCGAAGCCGGCACCGCGGTGAAGCTCGAGGGGCGCTTCGGGAGCACCGTCTCGGTACGACCGCGCGGCACCGCGATGCGTGGGCGATGGCGCGCCTTCGGCGCCGCAATACAGGCGCAGCACGTCGACGTCGTCACGTTGAGGCAGCACCTCCCGTCCGATCCGCCCGGCCAAGCGCTCGACCAGGTCGACGAGCTCCGCGCGACGCTCCACCCCTTCGACCACGAACGCGGGCGTGAACGCGCGCCCGGCGAGCTCCATCACCACCCCCAGCTGGTGCGGCTGGCCGGTGAGCACGCCCCCTCGAAATGCCAGGCCGTCCCCGGCGGAGAGCGGTTGGGCGCGCCGCCGGGTTCCCCAGATGCGGTGCCCGCGCTCTTCCACCCACGCTTGGCCAGCCCCACCATCGAAGCCCAGCTCCGTCACCTCGGTGGCGAAGCGCCCCGTGATCCAGGCTGCGACGCCGAGGCCCACCGGCACGAGCCACGCCGAGTGCCAGCGCGGCTCGCTCATCCACGTCCAGGCCAGCGCGATGAGCACGGGCGCGACCGCCAGGACGCTGGCCAGCACGCGCCGACCGACGTCCCCGAGCCCGGGCGCGGGCGCGCGCAGCACCAGCCGCCTGCGGTCGGGATCATCCTCGTGGACGTGGAGCATGCGCGGCCACCACTCTCCGTGAAGGGTGGTGGCCGTGGCAAGCACGCTCTCGCGCGGGACGCGCCTCAGTCGGGGTCGGAGACCGTGGCCGCCGCGAGGTCCACGGCGGTCTGAGCCAGCAAGCGCCCGTTGATGGACGCGCCGGTCTGCAGGCTGACCGACGTCTGGCACAGCACGATGCCCTCCATGTGCGAGGTGGTTCCGAACGTGGCGTTGCCCGCCACTTGCCAGAAGATGTTGCTCGGCTGGACGTTGCCCGCGAGCACGATGCTGACGCCGTTCGCGATGGTGAGGTTCTGCGCAATCTGGAAGATGAACACGTCGGTGGCGCTGCCCGTGAGGGTCACGTCGCTCGTCAGCAGCAGCCCGGTGCCCCACGCGTAGACACCGGCGTCGAGGGTCATCCCGCTGATGTCCCCCATGCCCAGCTCGGTCACGTCGGGTGCGCGGCTGGCGGCGTCCGTGTAGGCCAGCTGCATGTCGGCCACGGCCGTGGTCAGGTTCGAAGGCGTGGGCTGCGCGTAGTCCGCCGCGTAGACGCGGCCGATCACCTGGGTGGAGGTGGCGTAGACATTGGATGAGTGCGCCATCAGGGCGAACTCCGTGATGTACGTGGCGGCGGCCGGGCTCACGGCGATGTCGCCCGTGATGACCGAGGCGGGCACCGTGGAGATGCCGGTCTTCGACAGCACCACGAAGTCGCCCGCGGTGCGCAGGTTCACCGCCATGGGCGCGGCCAGGGTGTCGCCGGTGGTGAAGGACCACGTGACGGCCTCTTCGAGGGGAACGCCAGCGGCGCTCGTGATCCCGGTGCTCAGCGTGACGGTGAACGTGGTGTCGGCCGCCAGGTGAGCGGCGGGCCAGAAGACCACGGTGTCATCGGCGTAGAGCACCGTGCCCGGGACGAGCACGGTCCCGTTGTTGCTGGTCACGGTGAACGTGGCGTCGTTCAAGGTGTCGGGATCCATCGCCACATTGAACGAAGCGCGCACGCTCCCGTTGATGGGCGCGTCTATGGAGCCATCTCCAGGAGACTGGTTTGTGGCCGTTGGAGTCGTGTTTGGGTTGCCGGTGTCTTCGCCACATCCGGCCACAATCATGAGTGCAACTGTAACGAATAGGCGTGCCCGAAAGGCCGCGTGTACGGGAGTGTTAGTCATAAGGGGGGAGATGTTATGCGATCGCCGTGCCAACCAAACCATCCTCAAAACGAACGCATTCGCGCTGAAAGAGAGGCGGTGATGACCGACGCACGTCAAAACGATGGGCTCTCTCCATCAATGTGAATGACCGCCGTAGCTCCTGGCGAAGCTATGCGAAGTGGTTATTGTCATGCCTTCGTTTTCACAGACGTGTGTCTATAGAAGAGAAGAGAAGCCATGACTGATATCAAGAAGCAGGTGAGCACTGGGATCGAGACCGCCAAGGACGGCATGACGGACGCCGCCAAGAAGATGGGTGAGGCCGCCAACGACGGTAAGGAGGTCATCAAGACCGCCTACGGCGACGCGAAGGACGTCGCCGCGAGCGCGAGCGGCAGCCTCAAGAGCGGGGCGTCAGCGGCGGTGGACTCGGCCAAGCAGGCCGCTCAGCAGGTGAGTGACGCGGCCAAGCATGCCGCCCAGGACGTGGGCGACGTAGCCAAGCATGCCGCCCAGGACGTGGGGGACGCCGTCAAGCACGCGGCCAACGTCGCGGGCGACGCCGCCACCCGCTCCGCCAAGGGCGAAAAGGCCGACAAGAAGTCCAAGAAGGACAAGAAGTCGGGCGGGCGCTCTTCGCACTGAGCCAGCCCGGGTCTCCGTGCACAGGCGCTACGGCTGACTGCGCAGCGTGCTCATGTCGATGACGAAGCGGTACTTCACGTCGCTCTTCAGCATGCGCTCGTAGGCGTCGTTGATGCCGTGCATGGGGATGGTCTCGATGTCGGACACGATGCCGTGCGCCGCGCAGAAGTCGAGCATCTCCTGCGTCTCGGCGATGCCGCCGATCAGCGACCCCGCCAGGCGGCGGCGCTTGAAGATCAGGTTGAACGCGCCGGGCGGGGCGTGCGGGGTGGGGGGCGCCCCCACCAGCACCATGGTTCCGTCACGCTTCAAGAGCGTGAGGAACATGTCCATGCTGTGCGACGCGGCCACCGTGTTGAGGATGAAGTCCAGGCTGTTGCGGTGCGGCTTCATCTCGGCCGGGTTCTTGGTGACCACCACCTCGGCGGCGCCCAAGCGCTTGGCGTCCTCGGCCTTGTTGGGCGAGGTGGTGAAGAGCACCACGTGCGCGCCCATGGCCGCAGCCAGCTTCACGCCCATGTGGCCGAGGCCGCCGAGGCCCACGATGCCCACCTTGCTGCCGGGGCCCACCTTCCACTCGCGCAGCGGCGAGTAGGTGGTGATGCCCGCGCAGAGCAGCGGCGCCACGGCCGCCAGCTGGGCCTCGGGGTGAGTGATGCGCAGGACGAACTTGTCCTTCACCACGATGTGGTCGGAGTAGCCCCCGAGGGTGTTGGGCCCTCCACCCTGCTCCTTGCTGTCGTAGGTCCCGGTGAAACCGTTCTCGCAGTACTGCTCGAGCCCCTCGGCGCACGAGTCGCAGCGCTGGCAGCTGTCCACCAGGCAACCGACGCCCACCGTGTCGCCCACCGCAAAGGAAGTGACCGCGGCGCCCACCCGCGTGACGCGCCCCACGATCTCGTGTCCTGGGACGCAGGGATACACCGCGCCGCCCCACTCGTTGCGCGCCGTGTGCAGGTCCGAGTGGCACACGCCGCAGTGCAAGATGTCGATGGCCACGTCGTGAGCGCCGAGGTCACGGCGCTGAAACGAGAACGGGGCGAGCGGGGAGGTGGGCGATTGGGCGGCGTAGCCGTGGGCGTCGGTCATCGGGACACGGTGTCGCATTCCGCCCGAAACCGCTACGGCTCGATGCGTGCCTACCAGCTGATCTCGGTGGGCAGGTAGCCGTCGCCGGCCTCGAGGGTGCGCGAGGCGCGGTAGGCCGCGTCGCCTGCGTTCCAGTCCGTGAGCCCGCTCTGCACGCGCTCCATGATGTTCTCGCGGTGCTCGCTGGCCCAGGCCGCGCCGGCCACCGGGTCCGGTGTGAACCCCGGGGTGTCGCGAATCCACTCCGGCGCCTCGGCGAAGCGCGGGGTCTCGCGCTTCACGGCTTCCACCGTCACGCGCGCCTTGCCCCAGCCCATGCGCGGGCGGGTCTCCACCACGTACACGCGCCCGGGCTCGGCGTTCACCTCCACCACGTCGGCGTTCTCGGCCAGCACGAAGAAGCGATGGTGCCCGGCGGGCACGCTCACCGTGGCGTGCATCTGGCCACGCAGGATGGCCACGAACTGCCCGTCCTCGGTGACGATGGGAAACGAGACCTTCTTCCCCAGGCGCGAGTGCCGCACGAACACCACCACCGCTTGGCCGTCTGCCGCGCGCGCATCGGCTGCCCCCTGCGCCGGCAGCATGGCCACCGCCGACGAACCACACCCCATCATGCCCGCGCCCAGCATCAGCGCGATGATTGCCTTCTTGATCATGTCTGCATTCCCCTGGTCCGGTCCCCACGACCAGACGCTGTTTCGGGGCGTAGCACCAGGTTGGCGGCCCCGCAAAGCCGGCGGTGCTGGTATCCGGGCGGGGCATGACTCCCTCCCCGGGGGGGGGGGGGCGCCGCGCCGCGCGCCCACGCCGCCCGGCCGGGCGCCGGGGGGGGGGGGGGCGCCCCGCCCCGCGGGCGCGGGCCCGGGGGCGGGCGCCCCCCCGCGCGGGGGGGCCCCCCCCCCCGCCCCGCCCGCGCGCGGCCGGGCGGGGCGGGGCCGGCCCGCCCCCCCCCCCCCCCCCCCCCCGCGGCCCCCCCGCGGGGGGGGGGGGGGGGGGGGGGGGGGCCCCGGGGCGGGGGGGGCGGGGGGGGGGGGGGGGGGGGGGGGGGGGGGCGGGGCGGCGGGGGCGGCGCGGGGGGCGGGGCCCGGGGGGGGGCCCCGGGGGGGGGGCCCGCGGCGCGGGGGGGGGCGGCCCCGGGCGGGGGGGGGGCGGGCGCGGGGGGGGGGGGGGGGGGGGGGGGGGCCGGGAGGTGGGGAAGGGGGGGGGGGGGGGGGGGGGGCGGTGGGGGGGGGGGGGGGGGCGGGGCGGGCGGGGGGGGGCGGGGGGGGGCCCCCGCGGGGGGGGGGGGCCGCCCCGGGGGGGGGGGGGGCGCCCGGGGGGGGGGCGCCCCGCGCGGCGGCGCCGGCCCCGCGGGGGGGGCGGGGGGGGGGCTGGGGGGGCCCCCCGCGGGGGGCCCCCGGGGGGGGGGGGGGGGGGGGGGCGCCGGGGGGGGCGGGCGGGGCGGGGGGGCGGGGCCCGCCGGCGGGGGGGGCGGGCGGGGCGGCGGCCCGGGGCCGGGGCCCGCGCGGGGCCGCGCGGGGCCGGGGGGGGGGGGCGGGGGGGGGGGGCGCGGGGGGGGCGGGGGGGGGCGGGGCCCCGGGGGGGCCCGGGGGGCGGGCGGGGGGGCCGCGGGCGGGGGGGGGGGGGGGGGGGGGGGGGGGGGGGGGGGGGGGCGGGGGGGGGGGGGGGGCGCTCACAGCTCGTCGAGCGCGCGGTCCATGAAGGCCCCGAACACGTCCACCCTCACCGGCGGCGCGTCCGTGATGAAGCGCGCCACCAGGTTGGGGAGGGGCGCGTGCCCGCCAGGCTGGGGTCGCAGCGTGCGCAGCGCTTCTCGGCGCAGCGAAAGGCCGGCCCGATCCGGCGTGCCCCCGCCTCGCTGGCTGACCACGGCCTCGAGGGCCGCGAGGGCGTGGGACGCGGCGGCCTGCACGTTCGTCGCAGGCGGCGCCAGCTCTGCCGCAAGCGAAGGGTCGGACAGCGCCGCCACGTCATCGGCCAACGCGATGGCGGCGCTCAGCTCGGCCCGCAGCGCCGCCTCGGTGGTGGCGTTGGGATCGGCCCACCACGCCTCCATGCGCTCGCTGAGCACCATGGCGTCGCGCGTGTCCGGCAGGAACGGGTGGGACCGGTAGTACGCAGCGAGCCGCTGGAGCACGTCATCGCTGTCCAGGAACGCGTCGGCGTCCGCCGCGCCCAGCGCCCAGGCTTCGTCGGTGGCCGTGCCGTCCCGCAGCGTGCGCGCCGCCGCACCCACCATCACCAAGCTCCCGCGCGGCGACGTCATCAGGTTCAGCAGCACGCCATCGGACTCCCGCGCGAGGTCGGCCCCGGGCCGCTGCCAAGGCCCCAGGAACACGTCGCCTGCCAGCACCACGTCGTTGACGGGCAGGTTGTCCCAGAGCAGCAGCGGCCGGTCCACGAAGGCCCGCATGGCGTGCACCTCTTCGCCGGTCAGCTCCGAGGGGACCACGTGCCGCCCGGTCCAGAGGATGGGCATGTCGCGCGGCAGCGCGCGGTACGCGGCGTAGTAGGCGTGCGAGGGGTGCTCGTACTCGAACGGGAAGGGCGGCGTGTCTCCGTTGGCCAGCTGCTCGGCGGTGCCGAAGTAGTACGGGCCGATGAAGCACAGCGTGGCCTCCGGCGCGCGCGCGTGGACGTGGTCGTACGCCAACCTCAGCACCGCGACCTGCGCCACGGGCTCCGCCACGGGGGAGCTACTGGCCACGTCGTCGAACAGCACGCACACGTCGCGCGCCCCGAGGTCCAGCAGCTGGTCCAGCTTCGCGCGCAGCGCCTGCTCGTCTGCCGAGCTGCCGTCGTAGTCACCGCCCGGCGCGATGGCCAGCACCACACGCACACCCAGCTCGCTCCCTCGCGTGATGAGCGCGGCCAAGTCGGCGGCCTCCGAGGCGGGGTACGGCGTGCGCCACTCGTCCCGGTGATACGGGTCTTGCTTGGGCGCATAGAGGTACGTGTCGAGCCCATGCTCCGCGACGAACGCCAGGATCTGAAGGCGCTCCGCGTGCCGGTAGGGTGGGCCATAGAAGCCCTCGATCACGCCGTTCCAGCGCGGCGTGAGGTGGGCGGGGCCTGAAGGGGCGTCGCACCCCACAGCGAGGAGCACGCACAGCAGCGCGGTGAACGTGGTGCGGGTCACGACCTGGAGGATAGGACTCTCGCCACGAAAAAGCCCCACTGGCGTGCTGCCAGCGGGGCTCGTTGTTGTCGGACTCGCCGCGTGTGCGCTCAGGGGTTCAAGCAGGAGCTCATCGGGGCGATGGACACCCCCGCGGCCTGCGCTTCACACCAGTTCCCGTAGATGTCGCCGTCGCAGCCGCAGACCGGCGCCCACACAGCCGGACAGGCGTCGGGCATCACCGTGCAGATGCCCGTCTGGTCGGCCGCGCCACACAGGGCCTCCTCGGGGAAGTCGCAGAACAGGCCCATGTCGCAGCCCGCGCCGATCAACCCGCCGCAGGTGGAGCCCTCACCGCCGGGGGTGGGGTCGGTGTCGCAGCCGCCGAAGGTGGCCACCGAGGTGCCGTTCGAGGCGGCGTCACACGGGTTGCTGTACGTCTGGCCGTTGCAGCCGCACACGGGGTTCAGCTCGCGGGTGCAGGCCTCGGGGCGCGGCAGGCAGACGCCCGACGCATCGGCGTAGTCGCAGTAGGTGGCCGGCTCGAAGTAGCAGTACTCGCTGTCGGTGCAGGTGTTCCCCACCCAGCCGCCGCAGGCGCGGTCGGTGGGACGGGGGCAGCGGCCCTGCGAGACCACCATGGCGCCCATGGACTCGGCCACGCAGGCGTTCTGGTAGGTGATGCCGTTGCTGCCGCAGACCAGCTCGGTGACGTTCGGACAGCCGGGCTCCTCGTCGGGCACGCACACGCCGAGCGGAGGCTGGATGGGCGCGCCACCGTCCCACGGCTCGGGCGGCAGGAGGTCCACCATGATGTTGCTCTCGCAGTGGTAGCCGTCCGGGCAGATCACGCCGTTGGGGCCGCAGTAGTCGGGCGGGTCGATCGGGCGGCACACGCCGAACGGCTCGGGGGGCGGCGCGAAGCCAGCGTCGTACGCCGGGTACGGGCGCTCCTGGGGAGGGTCCATGGTGACGGTGATGTCGCAGTACTCGCCCTCGCCGCACGTGTCCCCGTAGATGCCGCCGCAGAACTGCTCCGGGAGCGGGCGGCACACGCCGGTCGATGGGTCGATGGGCGGCGCCACACCCGCGTCGTACGCCGGGGGGATGGGCGGAGCCATGCCGCCGTCGTAAGCCGGGTAGGGCAGGGCGGGGTCGAAGTCGATGCCCGTCGCCACGTCGCAGTACTCGTCGTCGGCGCAGGTGTTGCCGTACTGGCCACCGCACGGCACCTCGATGGGGCGGCACACGCCGCTCACGGGCGGGGGCGGCATGCCCACACCGGCGTCCACGGCGATGATGGGGGCCGCGGGTCACCCGCGTAGCCACCCGAGAGGTCGCAGTACTCGCCTTCGGCGCAGGTGTCGCCGTACTGGCCGCCGCAGCGCACGGGGTCCACCCCGTCGCAGCTGCCGGTGTACGCCACCGCGACGCCAGCCGCGTCGGCGTAGCAGCCGTTGCTGTACGTGACGCCGTCCACACCGCACACGGGGAAGTACTCCTCGGTGCAGGCGAAGCCGCCGTCCGGCGGTCCGCCGGTGGGCTCGTCCAGCGGACACCCGGAGAGGGAGGCGGCGAGCACCGAGAGGCCCGCCAAGTACGACAGCCGGCCAAGGCCCGAGACCCGCCGCGCTGTGCTGATAGTCCAAGTGGAGAAGTTCATGAGCACAGCCTACCCCCTCCCGAGCCACAGCGGTCCGTCCCCCAGGGACAATCCGTATACCCCGTGTATACGACCCCCTCGCCGCACCCGAGATGCGCTATATGCCCCGCATGTCGCATCAGAGACTGGATCAGCTCGCGGGAGCGCTCGCCGCGATGGGCGCCGACGGCGTGCGCTTGGACCTCGTGCAGCGCGCGCGGCTCTTCAAGCGCTCGTGGGTGGAGATGGCCCACGCGCTGGTCTTCGTGCGCGACCGCTCGTACTACCTGGACTGGGGCTACGAGGACTTCTACGCCTACTGCGCGAGCGAGCTGCAGATGCGCCGCCCCACGGTGGACAAGCTCACCGGCAGCTACGTGGCCCTCGAGCGGCACGCGCCCAACGTGCTGCAGCGCGACGGCGTGAGCGAGCGTATCCCCACGTGCGACGCGGTGGACTACTTCGCCAAGGCGCTGCGCGGCGAGCCGGCCAATGACGGCACCCCGTACATGGAGCCGAATGACGACGTCATCGCCGAGCTGCGCGCGGCCGTGTTCGAAGAGGGCAAGCCCGTGCAGGCGCTGCGCCGGCAGTTCAACCCGCTGCTGCATCCGCGCACCGACGCGCGCGAGCGCAGCCAGGTCATCGACAAGGCGCACGGCGCCGTGCGGCGGCTGACCAAGACGCTGGGGCAGATCGAGGGGCTCTCGGCGGCGCGCATCGACGAGGTGCAGCGCGCGCTCAACAACCTGCAGTCGGATCTCGACGCGCTGCTGGCGCAGGCCAAGCGCGAGCTGTCGGAAGAAGAGGGCAGCTCCGAGGAAGAGGCCGAGCAGGCGGCGTGGGAGCACGTGGGCTAGTCTTGAACGCAGCGCTTCTTCGGGTAACCGGCGCAGGTCACATTGAGATGAGCGAGCCCTGCAGTGGGCTGCTAGACTTGCGCCAAAACCTCCCGTCGGAGTCGGTCATGCCTGTCGTGGGCGCACGCAAACCCTTCATCAGCATCGAAGACTATCTGGCCGGCGAGGCCGATGGCGAACAGCGCCACGACTACATCGACGGGCAGGTGTACGCCATGACCGGCGCGAGCCGCAGACATGGCTTGATTGCGAGCGCGCTCACGCATGCCATGGTGCCCGCCGCACGGCGCAAGGGCTGCCAGTTGTTCGTCGCGGACATGAAAGTGCGCGTGGACATCGCCGGCAAGACGAGCTTCTACTACCCCGACTTGCTGCTGTCGTGCGACCCGCAGGACCAGGGAACCCATTTCAGCACGGCCCCCTGCCTGCTGGTGGAAGTGCTGTCCGAGTCGACCGCCCGAGTGGATCGCCGCGAGAAGCTGCTGGCCTATCAGACCCTGCCCAGCCTGCAGGGCTACCTGCTCGTGGAACAGGACATCATGCGGGTGGAACTCTATCGACGCGAGAACGGTTGGCGCGTGGAGGAGTTCGAGCAAGGCGAAGTCGCGCTGCCCTGCCTGGACATGTCACTTGCCGTTCTGGACATCTACCAGGACGTGGAATTTCCTGTCGGTCAGTGAGGCCACGTCCAGCTCGAATCGCTGTGCATCGTGCATGAGGCGACGAAGCGCAGGTGGACGACGCAC
>JADJJE010000035.1 GCA_016706685.1 Sandaracinaceae bacterium
CACGGTGGCCACGTTGCTCCAGTGTCCAGACGCGCCGGGAAAGCGCACCAGGTCGAATGCGGTGGTCTCCGCCGTGGCGACGATCATGGTGCCGGTCTCGGTCTGCAGCGTTTGGGTGGCGGCGCCGTCGAAGCGGTGGCTGACGTGGAACTCGACGCGGACGCGCCCCACCTCGATGGCGCGCTCGGTGCCATCCACCATCACCTGGAAGGCCATGGGCTGTTGGTGCCCGGCGCCATGGAGGGCGGCCGCGCTCAGCAGGGCCACGTAGTAGCGCCGGCCCTGGTGCCGCATGAGGTCATCGATGAACCACGTGGCTGGCGGAGAGCCCGCAGAGCGATACTCGCGCGGCACCACCACGAAGAAGTCCCGACGCGGGCTGACGATGGACCCCCGTCGCTTGAGCCGGTGGAGGGTCATCTTGATGGCCGCGTCGGAGGCGTTGGTCACGGCACCAGCATCGGCTCGCGTGAAGAAGTATTTCCCCTCTTCTGGGCGCGCCTCGATCCAATCGTGCAGGGTCCTGGGGCCGGTCATTGCTGAACCTCACGCACAAAGTAACGATAGTCGTAACGTTGTGCAAACGATTCAGCAGGGCGGCGGCGGTGTCCCCGCTCCAGCGATCCCAAGTGCGCTCCCATGGGCTCGCAGGGTACAAGTGCTCATGCACGAGCTGACTGGGCCCCAGCGTTGGTTGATCTCCGTGGGTGCGCCGCTGAACAAGCGGAACGGGCGACGGCTCGATCGGCTCGGGGGTGACGGGCGGCCGACCATCTCGTGGGAGGCGTCGGCGGTGCTGCGCAACGGCTGGCAGGTGCGCACGAGCGAAGACGTGGTGCGCACGGTGTCGTGGTTGCTCGGTGGTGGTCATCGCGCCGAGTACGAGAAGGCTGGACTCGGCACCGCGCGTGAGTTCGCGGGCTGGGACGCGCAGCGCGTGGCCAATGTCGCGGGTTGGGCGTACGCGGCGTACCTCGTCGACCTCGAGACCGCCTGGGCGTGGCACCGGCAGGCCGGCGCGCTCGTGCGCGAGAGCTTCACCTCCTGGGCCGACTACGGCGCGAGCTATCTGGCTGGGCTCGCGAGCTGGTGCGAAGGCGAGCGCGAGGTGTTGGATCCGTCCGAGCAGGCGATGACGTGGCTGCTGAACGACCCGTCGAGCCCGTGGCTGACGCTGCCGTTCGACCTCGACCTCGGTGACACGCCTGCGCCCGACCTCGCGCCGATCGAGGTGCTCGTCGGCCAAGCCAATACGCCCACGATTGCCGACGCCATTCAGCTCGCCGGTCCGGATGGTCGCGTGCTCGTGCCGGCAGGCACGTACCGCGAGGTCATCGCGCCCACGCACGGCATCGAGATCGTGGCGCAGGGTGAGGTGACCGTCGAGAGCGCCCACGTGCCCTGCGTGCGCATCGAGAAGATGGTCGGCGCGCGCCTGCAAGGGATCACGCTGCGCTCGCAGCTCACGGCGGACGGCAAGTCGCTCAACGCGGTGCACGTGAACCGTGGCTATGTGCGCATGGAAGCATGCGACGTCGCCGCGTCGCACGACGGCGTGCGGGTGGTGACGTGGGGCTCGGCGCACGTGGTCGACTCCACGTTCCACGACTGCGGGTCGAACGGCCTCAACCTGGTCAGCGGGCAGCTCATCGCCGAGCGCTGCACGGTGCAGCGCAGCGCCCAGAACGGCATCGAGCTGCAGGGCGAGGCCGGCGCGCTCGTGGACGAGTGCTCCATCGAAGACAGCGGCGCCGCGTCCGTGCTCGCCCATGGGAAGGTGCGGGCGACCTTGCGACGCAGCACCTTCACGCGAAACGCAGGCTCGGCGAGCGTGGTGGGCATCGGTTCTTCCGATCTCGTCATCGATGAAGTGAGCATCGCGGGCAGCCAGTCGGGTGGCATCTTCTTCCAAGAGACGGCCAGCGCTGCCATCTCGCGCACGCGCATCACCGGCTGCAAGCTCGCGGCGCTCGACGTGGCCACGACCGAGCCCATCCAGGCCGACGAGATCACGGCTACGGGCAACGCGAGCGCGGGCGTCCTCGTGCGCAACCGCGCGAAGCTCCTCTTGAGGGGCTCGCAGCTGGAGGACAGCGCCGAGGGGCATGTGTGGGTCCTCGACACCGGCATCCTGGCCATGGCGGACTGTCGCCTCGCGCGCGGCGCGCTCGGGCTGTGGGTGCAAGAAGGCGGTGCGGCGGTGGTGCACGCATCCCGCTTCGAGCATCACACCGGCATTGCCGTCGACGTGCAGCCGCGCTCGAACGTCGAGCTCTCCTTCGTGCACATCGAACACGCGGGCGGCGACGGCGCGTTGGTGGGGGAGGGCGCGAGCCTGCGGATGAGCGCATCCACCGTGAATGGCGCCGGTGGCGCGGGCGTGCGCGTCGACACGACCGGCAGCGCGGTGCTCGAGAGCGTGACGCTGACCGGCTGCGCTGGCGGCGAAGTGGTCGGCGACGCGACGCGCACGGAGAGCGAGCTGTCCACCGAGGACCAAGCCGCAGAAGCGGCGCGAGCATTCACACGCGCCGTGCGCGGTCGCCTCATCGGGTGACCTCCTCAGCCTGCTTGGGTGATCGTGAACCTCTCGGCCGACTTCGGGGCCGGATAGCGTCGTGTCACTGACTGATGCGCCGCGCGATACCGTCGAAGTAGGTTCCCCGGCCGTCGGGCGTGCCGAGATCACGCAGTACGACGGCCGCCCGCTGGTCGTGGGCCACCACGTCGGCTTCTAGACGCAACCAGCAGGTGTCGGCGAGGCCGCGCCCGTCGGCTTCGAGCCGCGCGACGAGCTGGCCCCCGATCTGGTCCCCGTGCCACAGCTCCGCGCGGTTGTTGTCTTGCGCGGTACCGGGCCGCGGGGAAAACGCAGCGCTCACCACGACAGTGGAACCCGAGATCATTCCCGTGGCGTCGTAGAAGTCACCCATGTGTTCTTCCGCGATTGGACCGGGTGGTACCGGAGGCCAGGCCCTGATCCAGACCGGCGCGTTGCCATCGAGCTCCACGAGCTGATTGCCCTCCCACGGCGAGCCCGCGACTCGGTGCTGCACTTCGATCGAGATCGGTGCCTCCCACGCGCGCAGCCGCGACTGTTGCTGGGACCGACAGAGGGCCCGCTGCAGGCCCGACATCCCGTTGCAGTCCTGTCTGGGTGCCGGTGCCACGTTCGTGAGGTCGACGTTCCAGCCCGGGATGGTCCGGGGCGTGAGGCGGTATGTGCGGGCAGGAATCTCGGGCAGCTCGAAACCGCCGTTGGTCAGCCCCGGGATCTGCCTTCCCCAGAGGATCACGTCCCGTGTGGGTTGTCGGGTCGAGGTCTGCAGCGACACGGCGTCCAGCAGCATGCCCTGTCCCTGCGGCGTCCACCGCTCGCGGAACTCGAGGACGCCCTCGGTGTTGCGTGCTTTCACGGGCAGAACCACTTTGAACCAGCGAGGCGCGGTCAGGTTCCTGCCGTCGACGGAGAGCGTCGCCACCCGGCGGCCGTCGAACCAGATCTCCATGGTGTTGCGCTCAGCGGGCGTTCCTGGGACGGGTGAGACCGAGAGCGTCAGGTCGTACATCACGTTGGCCATCGTGGTCACCCGCGTCGTGAGTACGTCGGGCAGTGGCGTGACCGTCGACGCTGCGCTCGCGCTCGGATCATCGAGCTGGATGTAGCGCGTGCCGTCCGGGGCTCCCGCGGCCACGTTGATCACGTTGATCGTCGCGCCGCTGCGCAGGGTCCATCCCGGGAGCGAGCGCACTGGTCCCTCGTTCGCTCCGGCCATCTCGAAGCTGCCGTTGGTGAGGACCTCCGTCGGTCCAGCGGCCAGCGCGGCACGCTGCTCCGCGAGCCGCTGCGCGGCGAGGCGTCGCTGCTCCTCTTGTTCGCGCACGTAGCGATCGAACTCTGGGGTTCCGGGACGAGTGTTCTCTATTGTCGGACGTTCGACAGTCGGTTCGACGACCACCGTCGGCGGTGTGTCCGTCGCAGCGGGGAAGGGTGCCAGCTGACTTCGCTGCCGGTCGAGTGAGCCGGCCATCACGTGCGAGACCCACGGCATCTGCCGGTGCACGCTGACCACGGACCCCAACGTCGCGGCCGATCGCCCCGGTCGAGTGGCGATCTCTCCCAAGAGCCCCACGAGCGTGCGATCGGCCATCACCACGGGTGCGGCCAGGTCGAGGTCGCTGAGTCCGATCAAGGAGTCGAGTCCGTCGAGAAGATAGCCGTCCGCGCCGAGCGCCTGCGCGGGCAACGTCGCCCGAGCGAAGGTCTGTGCCCTCGTGCGACCGAGGAAATCCAGAGGTACCCTCGGCGTTCGTTCCTGCAGTCTGGCGAGCGTGGGCTCGGGGGCGAACGTCCGGAGTGCCCCTGTCGGCAGAGGAGATTCTGTGCGCAGCAACGTGAAGGCGACCCCACCGCTGTGGGTCACCGTTCGCTCGCCCAGCACCATGAGGGCGACGGGCACGCTGGTCGCGCCCGTCTCGATGGTCGTGGCCGCGGCGCGCTGTGGGTCGCCGAGGCACGACCGCGCGACCCCTTCGATGTAGACCTGATCGAGCGTGAGCACCCAGTCGGGGGACAATGCCAGCCCGATGCAGCCACTGGGTAACGCGCCGCCGCGAACCACCACCAGGCCCTCCGCTGCCGCGTCCGTGACCCCGGAGGCAGGAAGGCGGCCGGTGAACGCGTGCGTCTTGCCAGGCGAGAGTGCGACACCCAGCACGAGCGCCGTGATCCAACGTATGTGCTGCTTCATGAGGATCCCCCGAGATGGAGCGAGGAGGACCGTGCTGGTCGCTCACCAGCACGGTCAGCTCGAGTGAGAGTGCCATAGGTCGTAGACGACCCTCCAGCACGTGATGAGTTGGCGTCCGACGTGGACCGTCAGGCCGTATTCATCTACTCCACCCGCCGCTTGGCACCGCGTACGACGTGCAACGGAGCAGCCCCATGGCGATGCGCTTCATCGTGATAGGGTCAACGTCCACGAGCGTGCCGCGACACATTCACATCATGGGCACCAGTGGCTCGGGAATCCAGCGCTGTGGCGGCCGACCCTCGCTGGAAAGGGGTGCGCTCGCCCTGCTCACCATGGCGAGCTTGCTAGGGTGTGGAGCGTCGGCGCCGACCGCAGCCACGGGACCCGTCGAGCAGTCGTCCACTGAGCCAGCCGCGTCGGACACCGTCTGCCCACTGCCGCAGATGGACGAGCGCCGCTTCGCCCTCCACGGGGGGCCCACCGGGTGCGACTCCGACGAGGTGGAGTGCAACCGGGAGTGCATGCGGGGGGACGCGCGCCACTGCCACGTGCTGGGGTTGGGACACCGGCTGCGCCCGATCAACCATGAGCTGGGCACCGAGCTGCTGCTGCGCGGCTGCCAGCTGGGGCTGCCGGAGAGCTGCGTCGAGTGGGTGCTGGCGGTGGGGCGCGCCTCCGACGTGGACCAGTGCCAGCGGCCCGTGATGGAGTGCGTGCGCGCTGGACGTGGCTCGCGGGTGCGCCGTTGCAGGGGCCTACGCCACAGATGCCGGAGAACACGACGAGGCGCGTGATTTCGCCCTTCGTGCGTGCGCCCTGGGTGACTACGACACCTGCGCTCGGCTCGCAGAGACGACCGACGCGACCACTCCCGACGGCATCGAGACCCTGCGCCGCTTGCTGTTCGCGGCGTGCTTTCGCGGGGAGCACCTTCGCTCGTGCGTGCGGCTGGCGGAGGCGCTCGAGGACGGCCCCTTCGCCACGGACACGGCCAACGAGGCGGGAGTGGCCTGGGAGCAGGCTTGCCGGTTGGACCGGCGCTACTGCTCGCGCGTGCCGCCTCCGCGCCCACCACCCGTGGGCACCGACGCGGGCTCTGCCTCGCTGTACGCGGAGCCGAGCGCTCCCGCCGGCGCCACCGCGCCCACCACCGGCGAGCGCGGTGGGTCCCTCAGCGCGGATGTGATCCGGACCGTTGTTCGTGCCAACCGGCGCCACGTGCAGGCCTGCTACGAGACCGCACTCGCACGCTGGTCCGCCCTGCGCGGCACCGTGACGGTGCGCTTCATCATCCAACCCGACGGCACGGTCTCGACGGCCACCGTGGTCAGCGACACCGTCGGCGATGCGGGACTCCGCGCGTGCATCACCGCGTCGATCGTGACCTGGCGGTTCCCCGCTCCTGACGGCGGCGGGCTGGTGAGCGTCACGTACCCCTTCACGCTCGAGTCCACGTGACTGGTTGGCCAGCGAATGCGCCGCCAGGCACGCGGTAGGTGAGGATGGGCCCGGCGGCCGCGGGCGCCCCACCTGCGCAGACGAGCCCTCGCGCCCAGTCCAGGTCCGTTGTATGCGTCTCACCAACGACGTGATGTTGAACCTTCACGGGTGGAGCAGCCGCAGGAACTCGCGGACCGCAGCGAAAGCTTCCGCGCGTCGTTCAGCGTCGTTCGCATCCCCGAGGAACTCTGCGTATCGCCGCGGGCCGACGTGCTCGACGGACGCGAACTCGGCGTCGAGGATCGTGAGCGCCTCCACTGCCTCCGTTGCTGACGCGATGGTCGCAAAGCGTCGAACGACTTCGGTGATCGGCTCGTCGCCGAAGCTGCGGAGGACGTACACGAGGTCGTAGGCGTCCTTGTTCTCGCCCCGTTGCTTCAGGGCGTGGGCCTTCAGCACCACGAACGCGGCAGGGCCGGCGACGTTGACCTGACGCCTCGCCCGCTCGCGGTTCGGCGTCGTGTCGTCGATGACTACGCGCACCACGTCTTGGAACGCGAGGGGCAGGGCCGGGGTGATGATGGCGGCGAAGTCGGCCTGCAGGTTCTGCAGCTTCCCCGGCTTCTGTGAAGCCCCTGCCGGTGGGATGAGGAAGTCGATCGTGATGGCCTCCTCCCGCAGCTTCCAGGTCTGCCGAGTCGGCGTGCCGTCCTCGTTCATGGCTTGCGTGAAACCTCTGGCGCGCAGGCGGTCAGCGATTTGCTTGTACCGCTCTTCGTCGAGCACTGCGAGCGCGAGCCCGAGGTCGAGGTCGCGGGTGCCGACGTGGCCCTCCACTCCATGCATCTGGTCGACGATCAGATACGGCACGAGGCCACCGACCACCACGATGTCGTCGAGGAGGTCGCCCAGGATCGTGGCGACGTAGAGGCACATCTGTCGGGCTGCGATGGCCATCTCGGGTGGGTAGCCCGCGGCGGTGGTGGGCTTGTTCGCCATCATGCCCGCCACTGAAGCAGCTCGGCGCGCAGGTGGGACGCAGCCTCTCTGGCGCGCTCCGGCTGACTGAGGAGGTCGAGGTAGACCTGCACGGGGGGCACACACCACACGCCTTGCTGGGACTTCTTGTAGAACACGCCTTCGTCTCGCGGGACGACGAGCCATACGTTTTCGCCGCGCTCGACCGGGTGAAGACCAAGCGACTCGGTGTCGTGCGGGAGCTCATCGACGAACAACGCGGTGAGCCGGAAGTCGGCGAACCGCGTCCACATGTATGCGGCCGACAGCCCCGTGGCGGCCCAGGTGGTGCTCGTGCCGGACAGCTTGGTGGCGAGGGACTGCAGCGCGGCGTGGCCCGTGCGGGCGACGGTCTGGAACTTGTGCACGCGGTGGTCAGCGAACGAGTAGCGCTGCGCCCACGCGTCCAGCAGCACCGAAGGGGCCCTGGCGCGCACGGCCCCTTCGGAGTTGGTCTCCAGCAGGTCGGCGCTCTCGAGGTGACCCACCGCGCGGCTCACGGTGGCGTCGGAGAGGGCGGTCTCCACGCACAGGTCGCGCTGCCGCCACCAGCGGTCGGCGTCTGTCAGCAGCACGCGGCTCACGCGGGCGTACTTGGGCGCGAACGGGTTCGCGGGCCTGCCGCTCTGGGCGTAGCGGTTGGCGTTCCCTTCCACGAAGACCCGCAGATTGGGCGCGCGTATGTCGGCGTTGCCCGAAAGGTCGGCCCACGAGACTTGCTTGCTGCGCGCCCACGCGCGGGCCTGGGGCCCCATGTACGGCACCACCAGGAGCGGCACCTGTCCAGCGACGCGCGGGAGTTGGAGCAGCTGGGCCGCCGCCCGCTCGAGCCCGGCGATGCTGTCCGACCCCTTCACCTCGACCATGAAAACGCGACGGCTGGTGGTGGCTGCGACAGCGAACTCGACGTTGTCATGCACGCCGGCGGACACCACCCGCACCACGGGCTCTCCCAGCCAGTCCGAGAGCAGGGCGGGCAGGCGAGCGGCCGCTTCTCGCTCCCACTTGCTGCCTTTGCTCGCGGCGATGGCTGAGGCTTCGCTCATCCTGCGTTTATAGCATGACCTGCGTTGCAAGGCAGGTGGGTTTATTTGCGCAGGAACCGGCGCTGCACTGTCGAGGCTCGTCGCTCGAGCCGGCCTCATCTTGATGGCCGCGTCGGAGGCGTTGGTCACGGCCCAAGCATCGGCTCTCGTGAAGAAGTATTTCCCCACTTCCGGGCGCGCCTCGATCCGATCGTGGAGGGCGCTGGGCTGGGCACGGCGTTCGCGGGGCTACACTCGCCCCATGCGCGCACCTGCTGCCGGCTCCATCTTCGCCCTCGCGCTCGTCGGGGCTCTCGCGGTTCCCGTCACGCACGCGCAGACCACGCCCGCCCAGCCGCTGCCGATGCTCGAGCCAGACCAGGTCCACCTCGGCGGGAGCAGCTGCACGGCGAGCGTGCCGCGTGAGCTCGGTCGGTCGTCGGTGCGGAACCTCCGCTTGCGTGTCGCGTCGCAGCCCGGCCCGAGGCCCAGCACGCTCGCGGTGTGGTCGAGCGGTGAGCACACCGTCGCGAGCCGCCGGATCGACCGCGAGCTCGGCGCGCTGAACACCGTGGCGCTCGATCAGGGCCTCAACGTCCAGGTGCTCGCGCCCGTGAACGGAGGGCGCTTCCTGGTGCTCAGTGTGGGCGCGCTCTGCAGCGGGGACTGGACCCGCGGGTACTCGTGCGTTCGTGCGATTGGGCTCGACGCTGACGGGATGCCGACCGGGGCGGCCCACGCGCCCGAGCCATCCACACAGCAGTTCGATGTGGTGAGCTCCGCGACGCTTCGCGGGGTGGACGGCGCGCCGTCCGGGGTGGCGGTCGCGACCGTGTCGCGGTGGGGGGGCGCGAGCATCGATCTGTTCCGCCTCGACCCGGGGGGGCGCGTGATGGTGGAGGAGCACCCGATTCGAACCCAAGGCCCGAGCGACTATCCGATCGAGCTGCTGACGGCAGACGGAGAGCAGGTCGTGGCGCTCGGTTCCCAGGACGGGCCGGCGACCGACGAGGAAGGCGTGGCGCTCCGCCGTTCGTTCGTGCTCGCGCTCGGGCAGCGTCGTCACGTGATCACTCGAACGGCGCCCGCGAGCGCCCGCCTGAGCTGGGCGCGTGCCCGCGGAACCGACCTCGACTTGTTCTACACGATGACCCGAGGCGACGTGCGTTGGCTGCGGGTGTCGGGCCGCGACGGCAGCTTCCTCGACGGCACGCCGACCACCCTCGCTCCCACCGCGGAGCTGCCGGCGACGCCAGTGTTCCCGGCGCTGGCGGTGACGCGCGGATCGCTCACCCTGACACGCACGGACCTCCGTGGCGCTGCCGTTGGGCAGCCGCTGGTGATGGCACGCGCGGCTGGCCGTGCCATCACGAGCTGGTCGTGGGACGGGACGGCGCTGCGTGCCGTCTGGGGAGTGCGGGTCGGCCTGGAGAGTGGGTGATCTCCGAGTCGAGCGTGACGTGCTCAGCGGCTCCCTGAGCCGTGATCGGGGCCACCCAGCTAGGGTCACTTGCGCTTGCGCAGCAGCGCGGCCACCTCGACGATGCCTTGCGCCTCTCGCTCGCCCCAGGCCGCGCGGTCGACGGGGAGCTTGGTCCATGCTTCGCACAGCGCCATCCAGCGCGGGTCGGCCGCGAACCAGCCGCGGGTGGCTCCCCAGTGCGCGCGGCCGTCGTCGTGGATGTCGCGCATCAGCACGTGCAGCGAGTCGTAGACGAAGCCTGCTGCGCGCGGCGACGGCGGGGTGAAGCGAGGGGACAGCACCGCGTGGGCCTCCCCGGGTCCCGGGTGAGACAGCCTGGAGCGCGAGCACGCGCTCGTTGCCGGTGGCTTCGTCGAGGCGCGCGGCCAGCGCCTCGAGACCACGGGCTTCGCTGCGCGCGAGGGAGCGCGAGGCCCGCGCGCTGGCGGACTTCGTGCTGGGGCGCCTCCGCCATGCGCGAAGCAGCAGGTCGTGGCCGTGCGAGACCTCTGCCAGCAGCGACAGCAGGTCCTCCACCAGCATGCGCGGACGAGGCTCGAGTGGCTCCGTGAGGGCACCCGAGCGCTCGATGGCTGCGATCGCGGCGCTCGCGAGGGAGACGTCACCGCGGAGCTGTGCCCACGCCGTGCGAACCTCGGGACCGCTCCCGTGCGCCGCGGCGAGGCGGGCGAGGCCAGCGTCGGAGGCGTCCAGGAGGAGGGCGTGCAGCGTGGTCAGGGGCATGGAACTCCTTGTAGCAATGTACCCTCGTGTTCTGAGCGAGCGCACGCGGAAGCATGGTGGCTGCCAGGATGACGCCATGACTTGCGGTCAGGCAGCATCACACACTAGGTTGGCCACATGACCACCACGTTCAAGCTCTACTACACCCCCCACCAGCTGCGGCGCAGCCAACTACCTCGCGGCGACCATCGGCGGCCTCGAGTTCGACTCGGAGAGGTGGTGGACCTCGCGAAGCACCAGACCAAGTCCGGAAAGGACTTCGACGCGATCAACCCGAAGGGCAACGTCCCCGCCATCGTGTTCGCGGATGGGTCGATGCTCAACGAGAACGTGGCCACGCTCACCTTCCTCGCCGACCAGGGCAACGCTGGCCTCGCCCCGCAGGAGGGCACCACCGAGCGCTACGCGTACCTCAACGACCTCGGCTTCGTGACCAGCGAGCTGCACCCCGCGTACGGCGCGCTGTTCAACCCGAAGCTCAGCACCGAAGCGCGCGAGGCGGCCATGGCCAACGTGCGGCAGCGCGTGGACGTTCGTGGGCATGATCGATGGCGGGAAGAAGCCATTCCTCAACGGCAAGTCGCTGAGCGCCGCAGACCTCTACGCGTTCATCGTGCTCGGGTGGAGCGGCTTCCTGAAGGTCACGCTGCCCTCCGCAGCGCAGGGCTATGCGGATGCCCTCCAAGGCCGACCCGCGCATAGAGAGCGCGCAGGCGGCGATGACCGCGCAGTGAGTCTGAGAGCTCAGCCCCTTGGCCTTCTTGGCCGCTCTCAGGTGGGCGCTGATCTCCTTGGCGTAGGCCGGCGAGACACGCTTGGTCCGATGAGCCTGCGCCACAGCGGCTCGTCGAGGAACGCGGCGTGGTCGCGCACCAGCTCGTCGGAGAGCGGTCTCTTGGAGCGGACCACCATGCGCCAGTCGATGCGGTCGGCGAAGGTCGCAGCTGCGCCTCCGCTCACCTGCACGTTCGCCCCGAGGAGGCGCCACTCGATGCGGTCACCGAACGCGTCGATGACGTCTTCCTCGTGTCCGCGTCGCAGGTCACCTTCGACCACGTGAGCCGGTCGGCGTGTTCCTTCAGGAACGCCACGGAGAGGCTAGGGTGCTCGGACACGCCCAGGGGGCCACTCCAGTCGAGCGCATCTCTGTGCTTTCGGATGAAGCTCTCGGAGAGCTTGGTGGTGTTCAAGCGCTGGAACGGAATCTTGTCCGCGAATTCTTCGATGAACGTCTCGGAGAGCGCCTGCGACTGCGCCACCGCACTCCAGTCCACCCGATGGGCGTGCTCGCGCAGGAAGCCCTCGCTCAGGCGCTGCTCGTGGGACGCCCCGGCCCAGTCCACTCGGTCGGCGTGCTCGGCCAGGAAGGCCTCCGACAACACCTGGCGACGGCTGATCTCGCTCCAGCCGAGCTGCTCCGCGTGCTCGAGGATGAACGCCTCGACAGCACGCGTAGCGAGCGACCGTCTGCGAGTTCCCCTGTGTGAACGACGCGGCGTACGTCGCGGCGAAGCCCTCCGTGACGTAGATGTTGGGCTAGCGCAGGAGCTTGTCCCACTCCTTCTTGTTCTTCGGGTTGGCGTCCGGACGGGCTGAAGCCGGCAAGCGAAAGACGGTCTGACCGCCTGACGTGTCCTTCTCCAGGATCAGGGAGCGTCGGGGTCGGGCAGGCGGTCGGCCGCGTTCAGCTCGGCCACCAGCTCACCGAGGTCGGTGTCGCTCGCGTCGCTCACCACCTCAGCCACCCCTGGCCGAGCTCGATGCTGGTGCGGTCCGTGGTCGCGTGGGCGAAGAGCACGCCTCCGTCGACGCTGATCTCCCAGAGATCGTAGCGCGGCGCCGGGTCCCCCATGGCCACTACCTCGTAGCGCTGCGCTTCCGGCGGGCTCCTCCGCAGGGAACGCCGCTGCGAAGCTGGTCTTCTTCCCGAAGTAGGCCGCCAACGCGGCCAGCAGCTGGTCTCGGTGGATCGGGGCCAGCTTCTTGGCGGCCGCCGCAGTCGTGATCCTAGGCCCGCGCGCGATGAGCTGAAGCGACATGGCGAGCACCGCAGCTCGCCCGCCGTCGGCCCGTGTAGTCCGCGCGCCATGAACCTGTTCCGCTCGGTGGTAGAGCCACGCTGGCACGATCGACGGATCGCGCGTGGCTCGTCCACGGGTGCTCATGGACTGGATGGAGCACGCTCGGTCGCTAGTGCCGGCGGACGACTCGCCGCATGCACCCGCTCAACTTCGGTCTGGCGCGGTCCATCCGCCTCGACACTTTCGCGCCCATCGACACGCCCGCGCCGGTGGCCGTCGCGGTGTGGCTGTCGCACTGTGGGACGACCAGCTACGCCGCTGGACCACGAGCTCACGCGTATCGGCGATGGCGCCGTCGTCGCGCGGGCGCGCCTGGTGTTCCGTCCCGCATGGGCGCCGACCGACAGCCTGCGCCGTGGACCCCGTCCGTGGCGGGGAGAGTGCACGGCGCGCCCGTGCAGCTGACGCAGGGCAGGGAGCGCTCGGCGTGCCCCACGGGGCGCCGGCCTTCGAGCTAGCGTTTCAAGCGGTGCTGAACGACGAACCGTGGACGCCATGGGTCGCGCAGGTCAGTCGACTATTTGGACATGCGTGGCGGCTGGCCCTCCTTGGTGCGGTGCAGCCGAACCGGGGATGCACTGGCGTCAGCCACACCAGCATCGCCGTGGACTACGAGGGGCGAGGCGGCACGCCGGCGACCAGCTGGTGGCGCGAGCGTGGACCACGTCCGAGTGGGCGTCGGACGCGGCCCGCTCGGTTGGTGCGGCCGGGCGACCAGCGATGCATCGCCCGCGCGGTTCCTGTTCTGGGCGCTCAGCCGGCCACTAGCCGCACCACCAAGTACGCCAGCATCCCCAGTCCGTCCACAAGGTGAGGCCCCAGATCGGCAGGCACCACGGGTGGGAGATGCCCACGCGCTCAGCGTCGGGCGCTGATGCTGGCGCCCACGAAGAGGTCGAACGCCAGGGAAGTGGATCAGCCCACCAGCGCACGTGCGTACGGAAGAACGAGATGACGCCGCGCAGCGTGAGGGAAGCTGCCGCGTGGCGCTCGCCCTCGGCGTCGTAGCGGCCGCCCAGCGTGAGGAGGAAGAGGTACTGCACGCACAGCAACGCGAGCGCGCCACCGTCGTCCCAGGTGCGCGCGGGATCGGAGACGGGGAAGGCGAAACGACCACCGCCAGCAGGGCGATGAGGGAGGCGAGAGGCGAAAGAAGCGGTCGAGGAAGGGCATGGGTCAGTCCCGGCCTAGCCGGAG
The DNA here is from genome assembly GCA_016706685.1 of Sandaracinaceae bacterium. Lineage (NCBI taxonomy): Bacteria > Pseudomonadati > Myxococcota > Polyangiales > Sandaracinaceae > Sandaracinaceae bacterium. The sequence goes on from JADJJE010000035.1 coordinate 13,721, forward strand.
TCGGTCGCGCCAGCTCGACGGAGTCCGAGCGAACGCCTGATGCGAGCTTCGGCTTCATCCCACGGAATGAGGCGCACGGCTCCAGACTCTACCTCCGGGCGCCGGCCCGCGGCCTCGGCGGTCCATGCTGGGCCTTAGCGACGTCACTGGGACAGTCGGGCCGGCACTTGTCTGGCGACAGGGCCTGAGTGCAATCAGCAAGTGGGCTCGCGGACACGAGTCACTGCGTATTGCGCTGCTAGCGAACGGTGAGAGCATTCACCGACGGAAGGGAGGGGACGGATGCGCAACGTGCGAAGGGACTTCGACTCGCGATGAACTTGCGAGAATGTCTCTTGGTGGGGAGGCTGCGATGGCTGGCTGTTCGGGAGAAGGCGCGGCACCGACCCCGCTCATTCCCGACCCCAGCCGTCCTCCAGTGGGATGGTGAGTCGTTCAAACCACCAACGCGATAGCGAGGCTCTCCTCTGGGACTCCGACGATGATCTTTTGGTCTGCGCCGAGGGCAAGCTGCGACCCATTCGATGTGGTTATCCCGGCGGTCAGGACCCATCGGGGCCGGTCTTCTCACCGTCGGGTCTCTGGTGCGTTCAGGGACGTTTTCCGAGATCACTTCCGGGCAAGCGGGTTCCGGTAGCGTTGATCTGATCGTGGTGGCGTCGCGCACCGTGGATGGTCGCGTCAGAATCGCACCGGCTACCACGAGGGCTACGTGGTGGTGGACGCCGTAAGCAAGTCGAGATCACCTTCCAGTGGCCGCCCGTGACGGCGATGTGCGGATCAACGGGGCCATCACCGCGCCTGTCTGCCCGTAGGCTCACGTTCGCGCGACGCCGACCTCGTTGCGGCAGAGTCACACCCCCCCCCCTCGACACAGTACCCTCTCGTTGGCTTTTCGGACTGGAGTCAGAGACGCGGGCGTTCACCGAGTAATGGCCTTGGCGAGCTCGCTGGCCGCTGCCCTGTTTGTTCTCCTGGCTGCGGTGACGCGGGCCGTTCGCATGGACCTAGCGCCGACGGGGCGCGAACAGTCCTGCATGGACGCGACGGACTGCGACGACGGCATGTTCTGCAACGGCGCGAGACTTACCAGATGGGCGCGCCCGGCGCGGACGCGTTCGGCTGCTTGCCGGCGGGGATCCGCCCTGCGCGCTCGACGCCGTGTGCGAGGGGAGTCGCGCGACCGCTGCGTGGGGGACTGCGAGACCATGCCCGGACTTCGACGACGACGGCACCGACCGCGTCGCGTGCAGCGGAACCGACTGCGGCAACACGGACGCCAACCGCTTCGTGAGCAACGTGAGGTGGGCGAACTCGCGGGGCACGACGAGGACTGCGACAGCCCGCCACGCTCAGCGGGCGGGACATCGAGCGACGGCTACGTGGACGCCGCGATGCCGCAACCCGGACGGAGCGGGCGGGACAGGTGCGGCGATGACTGCGGCGACCTGTCGCCTTCGGCTCAGCCCAGGAGCGTGGGCGCGGGAGTGTGCGACGGCATGGACAACGACTACGACGGCGACCGACGGGGCGTGGCGTTCCGGGTTCGTGGACGCGGACCGCGACTACAACGGCGACGTAAGGCATCCCCATCGTGGCGTGCTTGGGATCCCCAGGTTTGCCACCACGGCGGAAGACTGCGACGACACCGACCCGCACGACCACCAACCTGCAGGTGGAGGTATCGTGACGGCGTGGACAACGACTGCGACAGGGGCACGGACGAGAACCCGCGCCCAACGCCGTGGTATCTGGACGACGACTCCGGACCAGTTTGCGGAGCCAGCTCAACCCCACCGTGGCCACCGTGCCGCCGACCGCCGCGCGTGCTGCTGCCCGCTCGACTGCGACGACAGCACCGCGCTGCCGCGGGCCGCTGGCACCCGGCTGTGCAACGCGCTCGACGACGGCTACAACAGCGCGGCCGACTTCGTAGTGAGCGCGTTCAGCACCACGGAGTCGACGACCGCGACGGCTACGCCGACAGTAGCTGGCGGGAACGACTACGACGACCGCGACCCCCACTAGCCGTCCAGGCGCCGAGAGACGCCCTGGACAGCCAAGGGATAACGACCTGCGATGGCAGCGTGGACGAGAACGTGATACCCGCGCTGTTCTTCCGCGACCTCGGTACGCGACCTCTCCACGGCGACGCGACCATGTTCGTGGTGGCCGCCAGCGTGCCCCACGGGCTACGTGGCGCGCGCCGGCGACTGCGCCGACAACGACGTCCGGCGCTTCCCCGGGAGCGTGGGCGCTGCGACGTGATCAACAACGACTGCGACCAGCGCGTGGACGAGCACGCCATCGATCCGGGCACGTTCTACCGCGACGCGGACGAAGACCTTCAGCGCCGAGGACCGCGTGTGGCGCCGCCTCGAAGCCCCGGGGGCTATGTGAGCGTGAGCTGGCGGCTGCAACGACGACGACCCGGAGACCCTCCGGGGGTCACGAAAGCTAGTACCACGCGACCACGACGGCGACACCGCCAGCAACCGCGCGGTGGCGAGACGTGGGGTGCGGGGCGCCTGCGGGCTTCGTAGCCGACGCCACCGACTGCAACGACCTCGACTTCTCGACGAACCCTGGAGCGACCCCCGCTGTACCACCCGCGCGACCGCGACTGCGACGGCACGGTGGACGCCATGGAAGTGGGCTGCAGCGCCACGACGCAGCACCGACAACTGGGGGGCTGCGACCGGGAGCCAGTGGCCACGTGCAGCACCGTCGGTATGGGCACTTCGTGCGCGTGCCCCGTAAGGGTTCATGGGCAGCGGAGTGGGCTCGATACGGCTGCCTGTCGGAGACGGAATTACCTCACCGGCAGCGCCACAGGCGGAACCCTCACGCCCGCGTTTCGCGGTGGGGCAGCGGCGCCGCGCTGGTCATGGACGCGGCAGCCACCAGCGCGGAGTTCACGCCCAGCATCAGCGCGCCAGCCGACGTCACGCTGCGCATCGCTGGGGCCACGCCCGTCAGGCGCGGCTTCGTTCGACCTCGGCACCGTGGCGCTCGGCACCCTCAGCCGCCCCGACGTGGTGTTGCTGGCCACGCACGCGGACGGCTGCGTGCGAGACCACCATCACCGGTGACGCTCTCGCGATACCTGCGCAGCACCACCGGGCGGTGGGAACAATGGGGCCAGCGTCGTGTCGGTGTCGGGTGAGCCAGCAGAACCATCGCGCTCGGCGACCGCCTGGACGGGGACAACGCCCCGGGCATCAGCAGCACCTCCACGGGTGGCCTGTACGCCGTGGGCGCGGTGTTCCTGTTCCAGCGGTCCGGGTCCACCTGGCAGCTCGGGGCCACGTTTCGCGCGTCGACCCTGGTGTCGCAGGACCGCTTCAGGGCTTTCCGGTGGCGCTCTCGCGCGATGGCAGCACCACCATGGTAGTCGGGGCGCCGGCAGCGTGACGTGGGCGCCTTCGATGCCGGCGTGGCGTTCGTGTTCCTACCCCGACAGCAACGCCTGGGTGCAGCGGGCGGTGCTGAACAACCCTGCGCCGTCTACCAGCGACTACGTGGGCACGTCGATCACCGTGTCCCGAACGGCGGAGACACCTTCGCCGTGGAGCACGGCCCCACGAGAGGACTCGAAGCCACGCCACAGGCGTGGGCGCACCCGTGGCAGACAACTCCTCGACAGACGGTGGCGTGGTCTACGTGTACACGGCGTGGCGACCCGATGTGGTCGACGGCCACGCGCATCGAGGCGCCAGTCACGGCCCGGGCGACCAGTTCGGTTCTGCGTTGCGCCTGTCAGGCGACGGCATGACGCTCGCGGTGGAGGCGCTCCGCTCGAAGACGGCAGCGCCTCCGGCGTGAACAGCGCCTTCGAGCGAGCTGCGGCCCAACAGCGGCTGCGTCTGCGTGTACGCGCAGTGGCGTGACGTGGAGCTATCACTCCTACATCAAGGCGCAGAACCCTGGCATGGGCGACTCGTTCGGAGCGAAGACGTCCGCGCTCGGTCTCGACGACCTCAGCCGCACGCTGGTGGTGGGCGTGCCCTTCGCCGGACCTGGTCGGTACGGATAGCGGCGCAGCCTCCGTCTACACACCTTCGATGGCACGGACTGGGGGTTCGAGACCACCCTCGTGGCTGGGAATGCCGACGCGGGCGATCGATTCAGCGTCAGCGCATCCGCATCTCAGGCGACGGCCAGCACATCGGCGTGACGGCCCCTGAGGACAACCGCTCGGCGGACGGCCCGTTCAGCAACACCGAGGTAGACGCGGGCGCGGCCTGCGTCTTCGACCGCATGGAATGAGAAGGCCCGCAAATTGGGGCGCTCTTCCTGAAAACTTTTACCCGTACGCGAGCTTCTTCTTCAGTACCGGTACATCTCGCTCTCGTCCGATGGTGAAGTCACATCGCCGTCACCTCGCTGAGCTGGGGATCGGGCGCGGGAGCCGCAGAACGAACAAGGACCGCAGCGACCGGAGCCGCTCGGACAGCCCGCGCAGGGGCGGCGTACGTCTTCGAGCGGTAGGCGGCCGAAGCCGAAGTCGACATAGCGGCCAGTCGAGTGCCCTGCCGGGTCGTCTATCTGGATGTTCGGCCGAGTTC
>JADJJE010000036.1 GCA_016706685.1 Sandaracinaceae bacterium
TTCAGCGACATCGAAGCAGGTTCCATCGCCGCAGAATCCGATGTCCAGCGTCGCTGGGTTGCAGTCGTCATCCACGTTGTTCCCTAGGTCCTCCTCCGCACCCGGATTCACCTGGTAGTTTGTCTGGTTCGCAGTCCCCCGACTGATCGCTGACGGCATCTCCCAGCCCGCAAGCGAGTACCGCCTCGGTAGCGCCGGTCCGTAAGAAACGTCAAAATCGGATCGAAAGTACAGGGTCATCGTATCGAGGCCCTCGTCAACGGCGCCGTTGCAGTCGTCGTCGATGCCGTTGCAAGCCTCCGCGCCTCCGGCTCGGTGGGTGATCGTCTCTGCGCAGGTGCCGTCGCGGTTGGTGTCGGGCACTCGTTGCCCTCGTCACGGAAGCTTCGCCAATCGGCGCCATTCGACACACTCCCCGGACGAGCAGGTGAACCCCGAGGAACGGTCATCGGCCGTCACACTCGATAGCCTCGCAATGAAGTTTGTCCGTCGCCACGGCGAGAATCCCAGGGGGGCAGTCCTGCCGTCCGCCCATCTCGTGCGCCACTTCAAGGACTGGTCTGGCCCCTCCATGCGTATCCGCGTAGCGGAAGGTAGGACGTCATGCTGACGGAGTGGGATTGCAGCTCGCCGCATCATTGCACCAGCCGTCGGACCCGTCGCGGGTCGCCCCCTGTGAGGCGCAGCGTCCGGCAAGTACCAGCGCCGAACAAGGACAATCCCGCCTACGACCACCACCTCCTCCGGAGTCTAGAGTCTGCCCCGACGCCACAGCCAGCCCGACCAGCTGGAGGCCCACGTGTGGCTCCGGGCATGATCACCGCTCGAAGAAGCGTTGACCCGGAGGCGATGGGAGCGGGAGGACTGCTCCTGACAGGCGTCGACGCCCGAGCCGTTCGGCGCGCAGACAACAAGCCTGTCAACACCGGGCGTTACAGCGAGTCCTCGTGTGCGTGACAGGGCGTGGCCGAACGGACCCCCGGCACCGCCCATGCAAGTTCCGCGACGGGGCGTCCCGTCCCGGGGGTTCACGCGGTGGAGACCGACCTCGCTTTCGCGATGTCGCGCGCTCCTCCCGACAGCAGAGGAGGATGTCGGGTCCCGGAACCGTGGAATTCCCCGCGGATTGCGCTACGCAGCGCGACGGAAAAACCCTCCAAGTTGGCCGCGCAGTCCAGGCCAGGCACGAGTCATCGAGGACGTGGTTGGCACGCTCGAGATCGGGCGCGGCGCCAACCCGCCGACACACGGTCTCTGTCGATGGCCTCGGAACCTACTGGTGGATGTCTTCAGCACCCGGTTGGTGGCGGCGGGAAAAACACGTGTTGTATTCATCCAAGACAAGCTGGGTGAAAGCGGTGATGAATTCGTCTCGGTTCGTGACCGGTCCAGCCTCGCACACCCTTTCTTCATCCACGAGCCAGTCGCAGTCGTTGTCCACGCTGTCGCAGGTCTCGGTAGAGGCCGTGCAGGTCTTCGTGACCACCACGTAGATGCCGCCGCTGTCGGCTCCGAAGAGCGCCTGTCCGCCCGTGAACGTGGCTTCGACCACCTCCCAGGTGGTGTCGTCTTCGTCATCCAGGCGGATCACGGCGAGGTTCTGGCCGGCAGCGGGCAGGGTCACGTTGGCGTCCACGGCGAACGCTTGCGCGCTGGGGCTGAGGACCACCGGACGCCCCACGAAGGACTCGCCGGCCCCAAGGTCGGGCAAGGAACGCGGATGGATCTCGCCGATGGCCAAGGGCGTGGTGACGCTCAGCGCGCCAGCGGGGATCTGGACGGTGATGGTGCCGCCGCCCGTGGCGGTGGTGGTGAGCGTGCCGCCCGCGGCGCCGATGAGCTGGACGACGTCGCAGATGGGCAGCTCGTCCACGGTGGTGTTGCAGTTGTTGTCCGTCAGGTCGCAGATATCGAGCTGCGCGGGGTGCTCCTGCGCGGTGCCGTCGTCGCAGTCGGTGGAGGCCAGGCTGTGGCCGGCGACGGGGAGTGCAGCTGATCATGGGCGTCGTCGCGCTGCCAAAGCCATCACCGTCGCTGTCGAGGTACCAGGGGACGTCCTGCGTCTGCTCGTCGGTCCGGCCGTCGTCGTTGTCGGTGCTGTCGCAGAACTCCACCTGACCCGAGCGGCGGCGGATGGTCGTGTCATCGCAGTCGGTGCCGCAGTTCGGGCCGCTCGTGCCCATGTTGCAGCAACCCGCGGCGACCTCTCCGTCCCCGTCGCGGTCCGTTGTACCGAACGTCGCGGGGTCGCAGTCCTCGTCGTGCTGCCCGCTCGAACCGTCGTCGCAGGTCTCCGGGTTCCCGGGGAAGCGGTCGGCGTCGGTGTCGTCGCAGTCGTCTCCGCCACAAGCCACGGCGTCATGGCCGTCTCCGTCCATGTCCCCAGCCGTGCAGGTCGTGCCGCACTCATCGGCGGTCTCGTCGCATCATGTTGTGCGTGGCGCCGTACTCCCGCAACCGTCTGCGTTGCTGCCCCACTGCTGGGGTGCACTGCTCAGACCCCGTTGCAGGACAAGGCCGTCGTCACACTCGGTATGGGCTGAGCACGGTCCCTCCGCCGTCATCCATGGTGACGGGTCCATCGCCCCCGCAACCGCACGACTTGCCGCTGATCAGCATCGATAGATGGAGTCCGACTCGTCCGAGTCGTGTGGATGGGGTCCTCATGGGTGCCTGCTCCCGTGCGTCCCGGTCTGCCGAAGGACCGCCCTCACTTCGCGTTGAAGTGTCGTGGTGGGGTGCCTGGACTGTGGCCTCGAACGCACGGCGCGGACCATCTCTAACGGGGAGGCGCGTCGCGACTTGCCGTGGTGATAGATGGCGGCCATGCCGAGACAGCGCGTCCTGCGCTACCCCGCCGAGCACGCGCTGCTCTTCTGCCCGATGGCACGCTCGGGCGCGCATCCGTGGATGCAGCGAGCGCGCTGCACGGCAGGGACGCAACGTGTCTGAGCGAGCTGGTGCACGCAGCGGCGACGGCCACACAGGAAGAGGCCGTGGGCATCCACATGCTCCGTCGGAACGGCTCCTGCACGGGGGTCGCACGGATGGATGGGCTTCTCGGCGTGCGCTACCTGGTCACGGTACGGCACGCAGACTCTGGTGTTGGCGGCGTTACGGTCGCCAACCTGAGCCCTCGCCAGCATGCCATCGCGCGCCTTGCCGCGGCTGGGGCCACGGCACGAGAGACGGCTCGAGAGCTGGGCATCTCGCCACACACCGTCCGCCAACACCTGAAGGTGGCGTATCGAGCGCTTGGTGTGTCGAATCGCGTCGAGCTAGCTCGCGCGATGGACTCCGATGGCGCCCATCCCCCGATCGGGGATAGATCGCTAAGCTGCCCCGTCCGATAATTCCAAAATTATCCGTTCACACGGACGGTCTGCTCTTCGTTCCCCCATCCTCCGGACCGACATCGTGGAGATCTGGCCAGCGCTCTGCGCAGCCGTGTGTGCGATGTTGTCGCTCTCATGCGCTCCCTCCGGCGATGACGAGTCGCTTGACGGTGGTGGCGACGCGAGCGGCGCGGACGCTGGGCCCATCGTGTACCCCGACCTCGGGGACTGCGATCGGGACAACGACGGCGTGGCGGCGGTGGCATGTGGAGGCGCCGACTGTGACGACGGTGACCCTGAGCGTTTTGCGGGGAATCGAGAGCGCTGCGCGGGCCTGCTGGGGGACGGCCGGAGCGCAGCCGATCACGACGAGGACTGTGACCCGTGCACCGTGACCGGCCGGGGCATCGATGGTGACAACGATGGCGACTTCTACCTCTCGACCAGCTGCACCAACAGCTGGATGGAGGGCAACCCGCCGAGCGGCTGCGACCCCAACTACACCTTTGTGGATTCGGCTTACCAGGAAAGGTATCGAGGACGGACTGCAACGATGGGGACAGCAACGTTCATCCCAATCAGGCCGAGGTGTGTGGGGACGACGTCGACAACAATTGCTGACGGCGACTCCGACGTTGGCGTGTTGTTCCGCGACCTGGACCACGATGGACGAGGTGATCCCACGACCACCCGAACGGGGGACTGCGCCATCGGATGGGTCACCAACAGCGACGACTGCGATGACACCACCCCATGGACGTACGTGGGTGCGGCCGAGGTCTGCGACAACCGCGACAACGATTGCTCACTTCCGGGCACACTGGGCGGAGGTTTCGAGGTCGAAGATGGCGACGGCGACGGGGCGGTGGGCGCGCTCGCCACGTGCATCGCCAGAGGAGAGCCCGGGGTTCTGCCGTTCTGGCCCGTGATGCCGCGCACGGACTGCGACGATGACGACCCGGACGTGGGCCCGCACGGCGTCGAGACGTGCGGGAACGCCGTGGACGACGCTACAATGGCGTGGTGGACGACCAGATGCAGAGCTGGTGCCGCGACAGCGACAGTTGGCGGGGCCGGCAGCGCGAACGACCGGATAGCGATCGTGAACTGCGTTCCGGTGCCGGGGTACGTGCCGGACTGTGGCGACTGCGACGACACCAATCCAACCCGCTACCCCGAAACACCGGTGGTGCGACGGGTCGACAACAACTGCGACTTCATGTCGCCGCTGGCAGAGGACGTGGACCTCGGCAGGCACAGCAGCCCGAACAGCCCTTGTGTCGGCAGCGAAGCGTCAGGGGCGCCAGCTGGCGTGTATCCGAGGACGGTGCAACGACGCCGCGCAGAGCATCTACCCCGGCGCTCGAGAGCTGTGTGACGGGGTGGACTCCGACTGCTCGGAGAGCGGCAATGGGAACGAGAGCCGGATCGAGGACGCGGACGGCGACTTCCACTCACCCACGTCGGCCAGCTGCACCGGCGGCTTTCCACGCACCGACTGCGATGACTCGTCGAGCGCCGTCAACGCAGGAGTGACCGCCGTACAGGACACGAACGACTGCAACGGGATGGACAACGACTGCAACCCGGCCACGTCCGAGCTTCGGAACTGGTGCCCGACAGGGGAGGCTACTGTAGTGAGGCGGCGGTGTGCCGGCGGGGTCCCGCGATCATCGCCACGACAGTGGGCCGGTACCACACGTGCGCGCTGCTGGCGGAGGGCACCGTGCAGTGCTGGGGCGGCAACTCATGGGGCCAGCTCGGGGTCGGCCACACAACGCCCAGCGCTCGGCCCCTCGATGTGGTCGGACTCACGCGGGTTCGCGCCATCAGCGCCGGTGAAGCACACACCTGCGCGCTCATCAACGATGGCTCGGTGCTCTGCTGGGGCGGCAACAACAGCCGGCAGCTGGGTGACGGAACCGTCACCAGTCGCCTCACGCCCACGCCCGTCGTCGGCGTGTCGGGCGTAGTTGCGCTCGCCACGGGCGACATTGCGCCCTGCCCTGCGAAGTGACGGGACAGCCCGCTGTTGGGGAAGACCCCTCTGGACAACTCGGCGCAAGGAACGGCAACGTGCAGGTGGTTCCTGCCGCTGTCGTTGGCCTGACGCAGGCGGCATCCCTCTCCGCGGCGGGACGCGCACGTTGCGCCATCCACGGACCGCACGGTGTGGTGCTGAGGCAGCTCGCGGGGAAATCTGTTCAGGCTGTGCCGATCGGACACCACGGTACTTCCCCCCAGCTGGTGGGTCTGAACGTCGACGCCATCGCGCGCTCACGGCTTCGGCCTGCGTCCTGTTCAGGGCAGCGTCTGATGCTGGGGCCACTGCCTGGTCAGCTGGGGACGGCACCACCACGGACCGGTCACCCCAGCGCCGGTACGGCGTGTCGAACTCGCGCCATCACTGCCAGGGCTATCACGCTCCAGCACACTGGCGCCGGTCTCCTGTTGGAGAGCAATGGCGATGGGCAGGGGCGACGGCACGAACCGCACCTCGCCGGTCTCCCCATCCGGCTCCACGTGCGCCACAATCAGGCTGGGATCAGCCATACTTACTTCCACCGCTGGAGAACGGGTCCGTGCAATGCTGGGAGTGCAACTACCGGAGAGCTGGGTGATGGCACCACGACGCGCAGCAGCGTGCGCCAAGCCCGGTGCGAGACCTGGCTGGTGCCAGCCTGATCGCAACAGACCTCTTGTACTCCTGCGCCGTCGTGGGCGATGGCGAAAGGTGGTGCTGGGACGCCAACGTTTACCGGCTGGGAAACGGGACGAACACGCCTGCATGCACCCCGACACAGATCGTGGGACTCTGGGGGCATCCGTTCGCTGTCGACGTCGGAAGAATACGCCTGCGCCGCTCGCCGATGGGACGGCCTGGTGCTTAGGGAACCAACGGTGCGGGACATCTGAACATCGGCACGGCAGTCTCAGGCCCCCTGCCGTGCTCGTACCGGGACTGAGCGATGTGCGCGCCGTGGTCTGCGGCAGCCAACACTCATGCGCCCTGCGCGGCGACGGAGCGGTCTGGTGTTGGGGAGGGAACCCGAACGGCGAGGTCGGAAACGGCACGACCGACAACGCGCTGCTACCTACGAGCGTGTTGGGCGCGGGCAGCGCTGTCGCCATTGCCGCCGGCGCGAGCTCCACCTGTGCGCTCGGGATGGATGGCCGAGTTTGGTGCTGGGGAGAGAACCTCGGGAACGGCACCACGAACAAGAGCTCGACGCCCGTCCTCGTGGCCGGACTGCAAGACGTCACGGACGTCGCCACCAGCGGGGCGCACACGTGCGCCCTGCGGGCAGACCAAAGCATGGTGTGCTGGGGGCGCGGCTCGAGCGGTGAGCTCGGCAACGGGTCGCTGCTGACCAGTCTGGTTCCCACTCTCCCGTGTCGAACATGAGTGATGCGGCGGCGATCTACATGGGCCCCTGGGGCCGCACCTGTGCCATTCGAGGCGACGGCACCGCATGGTGCTGGGGGCGGAACGCCGACGGCGAGCTCGGCGACGGAACACAAACAGCCCGAGCCGTGCCGACGAGGGTCGCAGACTTCGACGACGTGACGGCGCTGGCGATGGGCGCGAGTCACACGTGCGCGCTGCGGGCCTCTGACACCATCGAGTGCTGGGGGGACAACCAACGCGGCCAGCTCGGTGACGGGACGACCAACTCCTCCCTCACTCCCGTCTCCATGTGGAACCTCTAGGCGTCGCTCCACGTCTGTCCGTTGCACCGGACACGCCGTCCGGCCCGAGTCCGGAGAACCGGACACGCCTGCCCGCTATCACCGGAAAATTCGTGCGGCACACCACATGCACTGCGGCCGTACATGGCCGTCATACAGGAGCAGTTTTGGGTGGTGGACGAGTCAGGGCGCGCCCTGTTTGGCAATGGTCCGGAGGTGCACTTTCGGCCGGAGTGGGGCGTCGTCGCAGAGCAGGCCCTGCGCGATGGGAGCACTGGCTCGGTGTCGCTCACCCTGGAGGAGGTGGTGTTGACGGCTTGGCGCCTCGTCCCCCAAGACGTCACGCCGGCCCTCGGTGCTCCGGGGGCCATGGCACTTCGCGTGCGCCCCGTGGCGCGGGCTACGCGATTCGACCGGCGGCCGAGACCGGTTGTGGCCGCGGGAGAACTCACACCCCGGCAGCTCGAGGTTTGCGAATACGCGGCCAGCGGCGCGACGGTGGATGAGATCGCAGCGCAGCTCGGCATCAGCGCGGGCACGGTGCGGACGCACCTGAAGACGGTCTACCGCAACTTGGACGTGGCCAATCGGGTGGAGTTGGCGCGCGCGCTCGGGCTGCTCGGCTCACGGGCCATCGTCGCAGCGGAGTGACGTCCGCCACCCGCCTGCGCTCAACAGGAGCACTGAACCCTTGCCCGGATCGTTCAGAACACCCGTTGAGCGCAGGAAGCGCGCGCTCCCGTCAGAGTTGAATGGAGAACCCGGCGAGCGCCGTCCACTCGCCCTCGGTCCTCAGGCCGTCGGTCTGGCAGACGACCCCACCAACCATGACGTCATTGCCGCAGACCTCGCTGGGCATGATGAGTCGGTACTGTCCCAGTACATCGAACGCGAAGCCGCGAGACATATAGAAACTGAGACCCAGCTCGAAGGGAACGGCCATCGCATCGACGGCGTCGCTGTTCGTGGTCGAACGCATCCGTCGGAATGGCTCGAAGCCTGCCCCGAAGAAGAGATCCACCGGACCTGGGTCCGTCAGCGAGCGAGTGTGAAAGTCCACGAAGAGACCAACGCTGTATGTCGCGAAGTCGCCCGACGTGGTTCCCTCCGAGGACCGGCCGAAATTGGTCGAAGGCCAGCCCGAGTAGTGCTGCACCTGCGTCGTACTGGCGCCGACCTCGATGGCGAAGAAGCGATGTACTCGGTACCCGAGACGAAGTGCGGCGTTCACGCCGAAGTCCGGACCGTCACCGAGGTCGTACGCGTCGTCGCGAAAGAGCGTGCTGTCCTGGGTCACGTACTGGGTGACGCCGCCCCACATGGAGAGCCGAAACCCGTGCGAGCGATATGCCACCTGGCTTGGGAGATCGTCGCGCCACTCCATGCAACCGTCGGGTCCCGGACTGAGTGGCTCGGGGCAGCTTGGCTCCCCAACACACGTGCGCCGTTCGCTGGACCATGATTGTCCGGGCCAGCAACAGGCCTGGGCGTCACCCACGCGGACCATTCCGGCAGACTCGCATGCGATGGCTGTGAGCTGGATACGACGCTCGAGCCGTGTCCCTGGCGCGACTTCGAGGGCCTCTTCATGGACGGTGAATCCCTCCATGGAGACACGCAGCGCGTGAGTCCCCTGACCGAGGCGCACCGAGCGCGAGCCTTCACCGGCCACCACGTCACCGTCGACCTCCACCACCGCGCCCGCGGGGTCGACGTCGATCTGGAGGACGCTGAGCTCACGAGCGACGAGCCCCATGGCAGTGTTCAACGCCGTCCGATTCGCGGTGACCCACGGGTCTGGATCCCCATCGAGCGCCACCCGAAGCGCCGCTTCAGCCTCGACGAGGCGCCCGAGGCGCAGCAGCAACAGACCATGCTCGGCCGCCACACGTGGCGTCCCCAGCGTCCGAGCGGCACGCAACGTCTGCTCTGCCGCGTCGAGGTCGCCAGCGTCGATCAGCGTTCTTGCGCGCTCGAGCGTGCTCTCGTCTTGTGCGAGGAGCGGGGAGGTCCAAGCACCCACCGCTGCCAGGATCATGGGAACGAGGAATCGGGCGTGCTTCATTCGGTCACCGGCTGAGTCGGGCAGGCGCTTGCAACGCCAGCGGCGCAAGCGCCTGCGAGACCCTCGCATGCGTTGAGGCGCCCGCGGAGACAGAGGGTGGCGAGGCCCCGACAACCCTCCGTGGTCTCCGAGGTGCAAGCCATGCGGTAGTTCTGGATCGCGGCGTTCTCACGCGCGGGCTGAGAAACCAAGAGGTCGCCCAGCACTGCACAGGCAGGGCCGAGCCCGCCCACGCATGCTTGACCCAACCACCCCTCCGCTCGTTCCCGGTTCGGCGCTGGAGCGCTGACCTCGAGCGTGCCAGCGCTCGCGCACGCCACCAAGTCGCCGTCTGCGCACCCCTGTGCGAGTAGAGGCATGAGACGTGCGCGGTCCTCCGTGCCCTGGCGCCGCATCAGTTCGACCGCGATGGAGCAGACCGTTCGCTCTCCACCCAGGCAGGCACGCTCGAGCAGGTCGAGCGCGCGGACCTCGTCGCGTTCTATTCCGTCACTCCCCATCAGCGCGCGCCCATGACGAGCGCACGCCGACGCGTCCTGGTGCTCACAGCCCCACTGCTCGAGCCTGAGTCCCTCTGCAGTGACGACGCGGCTCGCGGGGTGCTGCTGCGTGAACTCGAAGCCCGCTCGGCACGCAGCCTCGTTCTCCGGCCCGCAAGCATTCGCGAAGAGGCCTGCAATGCGATGCAGCTGGTCCTCACCCGCAGCTGGCTGCGCGGACAAGAGCAGAGCGAGTTGATGCTGACTTGCCCCATCTCCGAGCGCCGCCCCTCGCTCCAAGACGTGTTGACGGACGAGGGCTGCGCGAGCGCCCTGAGCGCCAACCAACGCAGCCGCAGCCATCGAGCAGCTGACCGCCGAACCCGCTTCGCAGGCCCGAGCCAAGAAAGCACCACCCTCGCGCTGGCCCGATGCGCCGAGCGCCACCAGCGCACCTCCCAGCGAAGCGCACGCAACGGCATCGTTCGCATCACAAGCTCGCGAGAGGAATCTCCGCGCGCCACGCATGTCGTTCGCCTCGAGGGCGGCGTGACCCGCGACAACACACGCCGACATGTCCCCGCGACGCTGGCATGCCTGCGTCGGTGTCAGCTCGACCGGCGGCGGCGCCACGACCGCAGGCCGCGGCGGCTCAGCGTCCTGGCGCGGCGTCGTGGGTGTCGAGGGAGTCGTGGGTGTGGTGGCCACGGCCGTCGCTGCCGTGAGCACTTCGGGCTGTGCGGGAGGACCTACGACCAGCGGCGCGCTAGGCGGTGCGAGACGGCGCTGAATCTCGCCCCGGAGCTCACACCCGCGCCCATTGCCTGCGGAGCAGGCGTGCTCAGCGGCCGTCAGGGCGTCAGGGAGAGTCTCATCGCGAGTGCTCCGGTCGCCGAGCAGCAACGTTGCGAGCGCGACACAGACATCGGGGCGGCTCGGGGCGCATGCGCGCTCCAGCAACGGCCGGGCTCGCCCTGGGTCTCGTGGAGCACTGGCTATCCCGAGGACGCCACAGCTGTCCAGGTTCCCCAGCTCGCACGCGCGGGCGAAGAACACTTCGGACTGCCGTCCGCGAAGTGACCCCGCGAGCGCCGTGCACGACGCCGCGCTCCCGGCCTCGCAGGCGTCGGTGAGAATGCCCTGAGCAGCACGACGATCGTGAGGGAGCAAGGCCAGGGCAGCCGCCTCACACGTCTCGGTCCGGCCAGCGCGGCAAGCCGCGAGACGGTACCGCGCACCCGCCACCGGTTCTGGCGTACCAAGGCGTCCGGTCTCGTAGACGGTCGCCAAGTGCAGGCACGCGTCCGCGTCGCCTCCCTCGCAAGAGCGCTGCAGATGTGGAAGTGCCCCGCGCACGTCGCCTCGCGTCAGGAGGACGAGACCGAGTGACTCGCACGCGCGCAGGAGACCCCCCTCACATCCGCGCTGCAGGTTCGGTGGAATCGATTCATCGGTGGGTCTGCTGCGCATCAGGAGGAGCGCGAGCTGCCCACACGACGTCGAGGAGTTCGCCAGACACGCGAGGCGAAACGCCTCGGCCGCGCCACGCAAGTCCACGCTGCCCGTCAGCCCATTGAGGCGGCTGTTGCCAAGCGCCTCACACGCCGCGGCACGCCCTTCACCGCAGCCCGCCACGAGGTGAGGGAAGGCCGCGGCATGATCACCGGCTTCCGTCCGCCAGACCCCGATCATCCCGCAAGCCTCAGCGTCCTGGAGGCGGCAGCCGTACTCCGCGGCTTCCTCTGCGCGTGTACGGTCCGCTGCCCGTGGGCGCGCATGGAGCAGCCGCGCCAGGGCCGCGCACGCAGGACCCGACCGTAGACGGCAGGCACGCTGATACGTCGCCGCGGCGGTGGTCGCGTTGGCCCGCTCGCCAACGCCCTGCTCTTGCGCGTAGGCGAGCGCGAGGCAGCCGTCCGCTATGCCTTCGTTGCACGCGTGGTCGAGGGCGCTCCGCGCTTGGGGCTGAGCTCGTGCCGCGGTGCGGTCGTGCACGAAGTCGCCGGCGAAGATCTCACAGCTCGGCCGATAACCCGTGACGCATGACCGCACGAGAAGCTGGTTGATCTCGCCATGCTCCATCCCCAGCTCCGGGCGTAGGCGCCCGACCGCAGCTAGGCGACCGCAGCTCGATGCGATGTTGCCTGCACAGCCGCGCCGGAAGAATTCGGAGGCGGTGCGGTAGTCGCCCCGGGTGCGAATATGCCAATCGCCCACGGCCTCGCACGTCTCTATGCTTCCCGTTTCGCAGGTCTGAGCGCTGACGACACCCGCCGGAACCGTGGAGACGACCACCGAGAAAACGGCGAGGCCTGCCGCATGGAGTCCGCCGTATCGCATCAGAAGCGAATTCCCGCAGTCAGTGAGTAGAGGGGGCCGGTCCCGTAGACGTCACCAATGATCGCGCTGAACTTGACCATGGGCGAGAAGCGTCGCCGCAGGAACTGGGCGCCGACCTCGAGCGACAGACCGGCATCCTTTCCGCATGCCCCACCATCGTCGTCGTAGTCGGTGGACAAGCACACACGTGGTCCCCCCGCGATCCCAAGCGCTAGATGGGCCCGCAACCGATTCCATGAGAGGGCGGCGGTCGCCTGCCCCTGCAGGAAGATGTAGGCGAAGCCGTCAAGGTCGAAGGATGCATGCATGCCGACCATGCCGCCCACGGCGAGCCGTCCGCGTCCGACCTGAACCACGTGTCGTTCGAAGCCGAGCTCACCAAGCACGGAAATGCCGCGGGAGAATGGGAGGTGCCCGAAGCCGAAGCCGATGCCGGCGTAGAAGCCGATGTCCGGCGCTGGGACGTAGGCGTCTTGCTCTGGCGGGGGTAGTGCGATGGCTTCACGCGTCTGTGCCGCTCCTGTGGGGCGCAGGTCGCTGGCGGGCGACGGCGAGACCTCTACGGTCACGGTGCTGTTGGGTCCAGGGGCTGCAGCTGTGGCGGTGGAGGTCGCCGGTTGGGCGGGGGTGGCCGGCGTCGGTCGTCGTGTGCCGCTCCCCGGCGCGGTGTACCCGCCATAGCGATCGGGACGTGGCTCTCGCTCGAGCGGACGGTCGTAGCCCCCCGTCGACGGGGGAGACACGGTGTCACCCGGACGGGTCGGTACATCGTAGCCCATCGCCCGGAGCTGCATCTCGCGCTCGCTCGTCTGGCTGGCGGTCGGTGGCGTCGCAGCGCGCCGTCTCGCCGCGAAGCAGCCCGTGTCGGCGGCCAGCGCGATGTAGAGCGCGAGCAGCCCCATGGTGTGGGTGAGCGTCCTCATGCAACGCCTCACCGCATCCACTCAGGCGCGTCGCCCGATGGAGGGGGTGTGGTGCTCGGCGCGGTGCTCGGCGCCGTGGCCGCGCCGCTCGTGTCGCGACCGGTGGCTGTCCGCGTCGCCTCCGCGCGGCTGGCGGTGCCGGTGCGGAAGCTCAGCGCCACGTCGTCCATGAGCTGTCCCAGGATGCTTCGCCAGATGTACTCGCGGTTTTGTTCGTCACCGGCGTCGATCACCACCGTGTCCTCGCTGCCCGAGCGAGGAGGACGCCGGTCCTCGGCAGGCTGCGCTCGAGGCGTCTCGGCACGACAGCTCCAGAGGCGTCCTCCACCCACCACGGCACGCTCCCCACAGGAAACGAAGTAGCGTCGCTCGGCCTCCTCCGAGGTGGTCCAGGTGCGCGTCTCACGGTAGAAGAAGAAGCTCTCGTGGTCGTGCTGCTCGTTGTCGAGAAAGTGCGCCGTGATGTCGACCGAGACCGAGGGGAGTACTTGGCGCGAAATCTCGACTTCCTGACCACGCAGGAAGACGTCCATGGCGTCGGCCAGCGGGGCCTCGGCGTCGAGCGCTCCGAGCTCGGCTCCGCTTGGAGTGGCGCGGTAGTAGCTGCGCCGCCACACGGCACGAGCAGCCACTGTCGAAATGCCCCACTCGAGGGAGTTCACGGTAATGAGAGCCTGAACGCCCATCTCCGCCGCGACGGTCTCGAGCGTGTCCCCCTCTGAAGGCGTGTAGGTCACGGGACAGGCGCCCTCCGCGGTGCAGGCGACCTCCGGACGAGGTCTCCGCTGTTCGGCGCGACGTTCGATCGCGGACCAGTAGATGATGCGGTAGCCCTCTCTTGCGAACGCGCTCTCGAGAGCTGCCATGGGGACACCGCAGCGAAGGTGGAGAAGATGAGCGACCTCCTCCGACTCACCCGCGGCGGAGTTGTAGTCGCGGCACTCAGGGTCCGGACGAATCGCGATCGTCCGAATTCGTGCAAGATACTCGGCGCCAGTGGGCGACGAGACCGCGCGCGCCTGTCGTCCCGCGTCTCGCTCGACCTCGAACGCTGTGTGCAGGCTGAAGTAGTTGTTGGATGTTCCGCCACATCCGGCGACAAGCAGGACGAGTAGCGAAGCGTAACGCGTGGAAATGGTCACTAACGGTTTCTCCTATGTGGCGCAGCGCGCAGAGATTCGTGGAGCCGTTGGCGCACCACAATCCCCCGAACGGGGGAGTGGCCGTGGTGCGGACATGGAGGCCATTGATGCTCTTGATGACGGTGGTTGACCGAAAAGGCTGGCGCGCGGAGCTGCCCAGCACTCCGACCTCGGAGTACCCTCGCGCCGATGACCGACACCCCCGGGGACACCCACGTCACCGTCGAGCACACCGCACGGGAGCGCGACCTGTATCGTGCCCTGCTCGAGCTGGGCGAGGCCGAGCCGGACGTGCCCGCGTTGCT
The DNA here is from genome assembly GCA_016706685.1 of Sandaracinaceae bacterium. Classification (NCBI taxonomy): domain Bacteria; kingdom Pseudomonadati; phylum Myxococcota; order Polyangiales; family Sandaracinaceae; species Sandaracinaceae bacterium. The sequence continues at coordinate 14,280 of JADJJE010000036.1, forward strand.
CCATGGCGTGCTGGACATCTTGCGCGGGCTCACCGGCGCGGAGCGTCTGTACGTGCAGGCGGGCAGTGACCTCCACGGCGCACCGCCCTACTGGGCCACACTGGGGTCCACCTCCACCGACCTCGATGAAGTACGCGCGCACCTCTCGCTCAGCATCCTGCGCGCAGCCCTGGACCAAGGCCAGACCGTGGAGACAGCGTGTGCGCTGCGTGACCAGCGCTTCGACACCGCGGGGAGCGTGCAGGCCAACCGCGTGGGCGCCGTGATCTGCGCGGCCATCGGCGGCCAAGCCGAGCACGGTGTGCTCTATGTTCAGGGGGAGCGTGGTGGCCAGGGCCTTCACCGCGACGCGGCCCGCATCGTGGGCACCACGGCGCGCGCCATCGCGCCAACGCTGGCCCGGGAGGTGGCCCGCGCCCGGCATCGCGCGCAGTCCCAGGCGACGGACGCCACGGCACGCATTCGAAGTCGCTTTCCCTGCCCCGAGCTGGTGGGCCGCTCGCCGGCGCTGGCCACCGTGCTGGAGCTGGCTTCGCTCGCGGCCCAAGCCGACAGCCCCGTGCTGCTCACGGGCCCGTCCGGTACGGGCAAGTCGCTGCTGGCGCGGGCGATCACGCGCGGGGGCACGCGTCGCAACGCGCCCTTCGTGGAGCTCAACTGCGCAGCGCTGCCCAGCGAGCTCATCGAGAGCGAGCTCTTTGGCGCAACCCGGGGGGCACACTCCACCGCGTCATCGGCACGCGCGGGCTTGGTGGCGGCGGCTGAGGGGGGCACGCTCTTTCTGGACGAGATCGCCGAGCTGCCCAGCGCGGCGCAGGCCAAGCTGTTGCACCTCACGCAGACGGGGTCCTACCGCCGCCTGGGAGACGACGCCCCGCAGCGCGCCAACATCCGCATCATGGCGGCCACCAACGTTGACGTCTCCGGAACGGCCGACCCGCAGAAGCTGCGGCGCGACCTCTACTACCGTCTGGCGGTGGTGGAGATCGAGATGCCGACGCTGGACGCACGCAGCGAGGACGTGCCGCTGCTGGCGCAGGCGCTGGTCACGGACATCGCCCACACCCTGGGTATTCGCGCGCCGGAGCTCACGCTGGGAGCCAGCGCGTTCCTCGAGCGGAGGCGCTGGCCTGGGAACGTGCGCGAGCTGCGCAACGCCATCGAGCTGGCCATGCTGCGCGCGCGCGCCGATGACTCCCGTGTGCTGCGCGAGGAACACTTCGCGGCCGGCGGCCAGCCGGGCTCAGCGCCCGAGTCGCTGCAAGACCGCACGCGTGCGTTCCAGCGTCGGGCTATCGAAGACGCTCTGAGCGAAGCGGGAGGCCGCGCCACGGCCGCGGCGTCTGCGCTGGGCATGTCGCGCTCGCACCTCTATCACCTCATTGCGTCGCTGGGGATCGAGCGCGCGGCAGAGTGACGTCCAGGCGTGTGGCCTGGTTGGCATGCACCTCCACCCAGCCCAGCCACGGCGCGTGCCCGCGCGCGCGCAGCTCCACGCGGTGCCGCCCCGCAGAAAGCCCCGTCAGCACCACGGGAGCACGCGCCCGCGGCGTGCCGTCTACGAAGAGCGTGGCGTCCGGGCCCGACCGCACCACCAAGCGACCTGTGGCCCTCTGTCGTTCGATGGGCACGAGCGGGAGGCGCACGGTGCCCCCCTCTGCCACGTGCAGCTCGACCGGCTCCTGCCGCCACCCCGCCGCGACCAGCGTGGCGCGGTAGGTCCCCACCAGCAGGGCATGTGCGCCGTCCATCAGGCTCTCCACCACGCCGCCATCGTCGCGCACCAGCGTCACGTGTCCGCCGGTGGGCACTCCCGAGATCACCACCGTGCCAACACGCGGGGTCAGCTCGACGTGAACCTGCGTAAGCCCTCCCGCGTTGCCTCCCACCGTGCGGGTCTCACCGATGTGGCGCTCGGCGTGCACCAAGAGGTGGTGGGCACCCGCCGCCACGGCGATGCGCAGCGGAGTGCGCCCGCCGTGCCCATGCTCCACGCGGTCCAAGAAGACCTCGGCGCCAATGGGAGAGCTCGTGATGTCCACCACGTGCACCGCCGCACCCAGGCGCTGCTGCCGAAGCGTGGCGTCGGCGCGCAGTCGGTGGTCCGACGGCGCCTCGGCCAAGAAGCCCTCGAAGGTGTTCCATGCCAAGAGCGGGCGGCCGGCCAGGTCCGCCGTGAGCGCCACGTTGTAGGCCGTGGCCAGCGAGGGGGCGATGGTGTGCGCGCGCAGGAACGCCCGCAGCGCAGCGTGAAAGTCCCCCTCCTGATACAGGGCGCGGCCACGCGCATCGAAGAAGCGTGCGTCGAGCGCGTCGTCCGCACGCACCCGGTGACCGGACGACGCCAGGCACATCCAGACCAACAGCCATGCCACCGAGCGCTTCATGACCGTCATCGCGGGCGGAACGAGACCGAGGCCTCGGAGGGATGGTCCCGCGGGTCATCCAACACGAACCAGAGCGTGATGCCGATGCCGAGCGCGCCGAGGCCCATCCCCAGCAGCGCGTCGCTGGTGCGGTTGAGCACGCGGCCCCGCGCCCGTGCGTTGGCGGCGCCGACCGCGTCTTGGTCCCGCAGCGCCTGGAAGTCTTGATGCGCACGGTACGCCATGGGCACCGTGACCACGAGGCTGAGCAGGGCCGCAGCACCGAGGGCGCCCACGATGTAGCCCGCCGGCGAGCGGCGCGGTGGCCCGCTCTCGCGCAGCGTGGCGGTCACCCAGGTGCGCTCGCGCTCGCGCACGTCCACATCGCCCTCCCACGCGTCGTGCCCGGGCACCTCGATGCGCAGCGTGCGCGTCCCGAGCGTGAGATTGGGGAGCAGCACGGGCGCGAAGCCGGCTTCCACACCGTCCACCAACACCAGAGCACCCTGCACGTTGGAGGTGATGGTGGCCTCTCCCGTGATGGCGGGTCGGGGCACGAGCGTGAGCTCGGCACGCGTGGTCTCACCCGCCGCCACGCGCACGATGGCGGACTCGACGCGGTGGCGCTCGTTCCCACCGGTCACGGTGTAGACCCCTGGAGGGAGGCGGTGCTCGCTGGGCGCGGTGGCCTCCAGCACCACCTGTTCTCGGACGTCACGCAGTACCAGCGGCGTGGGCGCGATGGCCTCGAAGCGCACGGTGCCGACGATCTGGGAGAGCACCGCGTGAACCTCCACGGAGCGGCCGCGCTCGAGCACCACCGTCTGGGTCACGCGCTCGTAGCCGCTGGCCACGAAGGTGAGCGTGTGCTCGCCCACGGGCAACGCCAGCGTGCGCGGCGAGAGGCCGTAGGCGCCGTGCTCCTCGGTGTCCACGTACAGCGTGGCCCCGGCGGGCTCGCTGCTCACCACCACCAGCGCCACCGCGCTGCGCATGTCGTTCAGATAGCGTGCGGCCTCGGTTCGCCGTTCCTCTGCACCCTCGGCGCTGTCGTCGCTGGTCATGTACTCGGAGAAGTACGAATAGGCGTTCTCGAGGTCACCCAGCTGCAGGAAGCACAGCGCCACGTTGAAGCCCACGCGGGGGTTGGGTGCGATGCGGTTGGACCAGAGGAACTCCTCGATGGCCTCGGCAAAGCGGCGCGCGCGGAAGTGGTCGCGCGCCTGCTCGTCATGGAAGCGAGCTTCGGTGGCCGTGTCGGCCGCGGCCGAGCGGGGAGACACCACAGTCAGCGCCAGGGCGCCAATGAGAGAGAGCGTTCGAAGACAGGTCATCGGGGGGCCAAGGCAGGAAGCGAAGTGGGCTCGCGCGTGCGACGCGTGGTCCGGACGGTGCTGCGCGGGAGCGTTACCTCCACCGTGGCAGGACCCGCCGCGCTCACCTCGAGCGAGGCGCTGTTGTGCCCCACCAAGCGCAGCTCGAGCGGCAACGGACGCGGCGACGCCGGCAGCAGCAGCGGGGTTACGCCGAGCGTGGCACCGTCTGCGCCCACCACGGTGGCACCCGACGGAATGGAGTGGATCATCTGCTGCAAGGGGTTAGCGGCGGGCGGCTGCGGTGGGGCTTCGGCCACCGCAGCGGCCTCCGTGCCCGCCGGGCGAGTGGGGGTGCCCACGCTCACCCGGGGCTCCGCGCGCTGGGGCGCGGTGGGCCGTGAGCCGAACCCGCCTAGCGACCATGCGAGCGCCACCGCGGCGACGCCCACCACGACCAGCACGCCCACCGGGCCGACGACGCCAGCGCGATGTGTGGAGGGCGGCTGCGCCACAGGCTCGTCCTTGTCCCAGACGCCGCTCGCCAGTGCCCCCTCGCGGTGTGTCGCCGCCGACGCCCAGGCGTCGCTCCACGCACGGCGCAGCTCGCGCGCGTCGGCAAAGCGATCCGCGGGGTCCTTGGCGAGGCACCGGTGGACCACGCGGACCACCGGGAGAGGAAGGTCTGCCCGGAGCTCCTCGAGCGGCGGCGGCGCCTGGAGCGCGTGACTCAGCACGCAGGCATAGAGCGTCTCCGCGGGAAACGGCACGCGCCCCGCGAGCATCTCGTAGGCCACCACGCCCAGCGAGTACACGTCCGAGCGCGCATCCACGCCGGCCTGCTTGCTCTGCTCCGGTGCCATGTAGAGCGGCGTGCCCACCAGCTCACCCGTGCGGGTGACGTGCACCTCGGCGTCGCGGCTGCGAGACATGCCGAAGTCCAGCACCTTGACCTCCACGCTGCCACGCCGCTCCGCCAAGAAGATGTTCGCGGGCTTCAGGTCGCGGTGGACGACGCCCGCCTCGTGAGCGGCTGCCACTCCGTCCAGCGCCGCCGCGAAGAGTGCCTGGGCCTCTTCGAACGGTAGACCCGTGCCCTCCACACGTTGGAGCCGCCCTTGCAGGTCCTCACCCGCCAATAGATCCATCACCACGAAGTGCCGGCCCGCTTCGTCGCGGCCGAGGTGCACCACGTCCACGATGTTGGGGTGGGCCAGCGACGACGCGATCTTGGCCTCTTGCACGAAGCGCCAGGCGGCATCGGGCTCGGCACCCGCGCGCAGCACCTTGACCGCGAACGCGCGCCCCAGCTCCACGTGGACGGCGCGGTAGACCACACCGCCGCCGCCTTCGCCCAGCAGGCCCTCGATGCGGTACGTGCCGGCCACGAACGAACCCATAGGCAGGTGCTGCCGCTCCACCCCCGAGGGATGCGCGTCTGCTCCCGTGGGCGCGTTGTCACGCGTCGTGCTCGTTCTCGCCATGCAGCTCCTGCGCGGACCCTACCACCCAGGCACGCAAACGTCAGTCTCCGTCTCACGGAGAGCATGAAGCGTGAGGCGCGGTGACACGGGCTGAGGTACTCTCCGGGCGCGATGACTCGAAGCTGTGGGAGGCCAGGACTTCTGATGACTCTGTTGGCCACGGTCGCCCCGTTGGGCGCGGGCTGCACGGCCATCTTCGGCTTCCCCGAGGCGGCTTCCGAGTCGTCCATCGCCCTCTGCTCGAATGGCGTGGACGACGACTTCGACGGGGTCTTCGACTGCGAGGACGAGTCCTGCGACGGGTCGTGCCCCGAGGCCGAACAGCAGTGCTCTGACGGACGCGACAACGACGGTGACTCGCCGGATGGGGTCGCACTGGTGGACGCGGCCGACGCCGAGTGCTGGGGCAGCCCCATGCTGGCGGAGCGCTGCGCGTTCGTGCCGGGCGGGCGCATCGAGTCGTGGCGGCGCACCGCCACCGAGGCGTTTCCGGGGCCCGACTGGGTGACCTCGGGCGATGTCGTCTTGTTCAGACCCTACTCGGAGTTCGCGGACTTGATCCGCCTCTTTCCCGGCGAGTTCATGGAGTCGCGGCTCCCGCTCCGCGGCACCATCGATGCCATGGGCATCAACGTGGCGGTAGAGCTGCGGGCCGGTGCCGAGCTGCGCATCAGCCTCGTCTCGGAGCGCCTGGGTGAGGTGGTGGCCGCCACACTCCGCACCCCAGTGTTCCGCGAGCTCGAGGCGTGGGTCGAGGCGGCCGACGGTGCCCGCACGCCGGTGCTGGAGATCACTCACCCCGACCAAGGCTACCAGGTGTGGGAGTACGACTTGGTGGGAGCGAACGGCGCGTGGCACCTCGAAGGCCTCGACGACCGGGCAACCGAGCGACTCCCGTTTTCGCCCACCCTGCCGCTCGACGAGCCGTTGTTCGTGCGCTTCGAGTCCCGTGGCGAGGGCTCCGCGTACCTTCGCCTCGGGCAGCTCTCGGCGGCGCGCGACTCGTTCGACACGTGCGGGCGGTCGTTCGCGTCACCGCTCATCAACTCGGCGGCTCTGCGCGCGGCGGCCGAAGGCAACGGCACGCGCTGCGTGGTGTTGGCCGAGCAAGCCTACCGCTCGAGGGACGGGTCTCGCTGGAGTGGGTCGCGCTCCCCCATTCGCGCCGGGACCGTGGGCATGGCGTGGGTGCCCACGTTCGAGCGCTTCGAGGGGGTCCGACTGGACGCGGACACGGGAGGCCTGCGGTTCTTCGCCTCGGACACGTGTGACGTGTTCCGCGAGTCGGAGCCCGTGAGCGTGTCTTCGCTGGTGGCGCTCTCAGCGGCGCAGGTGGTGGGCTTCGACTTCGTCCCTGGCGCTGAAGGTGGCGAGCGGCGCTTGTGGCTGCTGGGGTCGCCCGCTGCCGACTCGGACCAGCTGGAGCTGGTGGAGCTCGCGTCGGCCACCGGCCTGCCCGAGTCGTACCAGGTGGTGGCGCGCTTTGACTGGGAGCTGCCCACGTGGGCCACGAACGCACCCCTGAGTGCCACGCGGGTGGGTCACGAGGCCATCGTGCTGGGGCCCGGCGCGAACCCGGATGCCATCGCCGCGCATGTGCTGAGGGTCGCGGAGGGCGAGGGTGCGCGGGTGAACACCGTGGATCCGCTGGTGGAGCCCTCCGGCACCACGGGCACGTTCGACCGCTTCCGCGTGAGTCACGGGCTGATCGTTCCGCAGGCGCCTGCGCTCCCCGAGGGCGACGCTCCGGCGCTCGACATGGGCGGGCTTCCGCTGCGTGTCTACTACTTTGGCGAGCTGCTGCCCGGAGAGCCTGGGTACTCGAGCGCTCCCGTGCGTTCAGGCGCCGGCTGGGCCGACCTGGTGTTCGGGGGGAGCGCGCCATGAGGTGTGCACCGCGCATGCTCGCGTTCAGCGCAGCGCTCATGGTGCTCCTGCACGGCTGCAGCCGGGGCTCTGCCACGCCGGATGCGGGGCCACTCGACGCGGGGCCGCCGTTCGACTGGACGCTCGAGGGGCTGCCCCCGGAGGCCATGGGCTGCGGCGACGGCATCTTGGAGCAGGGCGAGAGCTGCGATGACGCCAACCACGAAGGCGCAGACGGCTGCGACGCGTGCCAGTGGGCCGCGCTGTGCGGCAACGGCGTCATCGAGGGGGAAGAAGCGTGCGACGACGGCAACCGGCGCAACGGCGATGGCTGCCGCGCGTCGTGCGAGGAGGAGGTGTGCGGAGACGGCGCGGTGGATGCCCCTGCCGAGGCCTGCGACGGTGACGGCGCCTGTGTTGCGTGTGCGCCCACGGTTGGGTGCGGCGACGGCGAGTTGGCCGCCAACGAGGGCTGCGATGATGGCAACGCGGCCTCGTGGGACGGGTGCTCGGGCGGGTGCACGCCCGAGTCAGTCTACCTGCTGGACGACCTCGAGTTCCTCACGCTGGCGTCCGCGGGCTGCGACTTCAACGCGGCCGGCGCGCCGCAGAACGCCATCGGGCGCGCGTTCACCACCACCGCGTTTGCATGGAACGCCTACCTGGATGACGAGTTCCGCGACGTGGAGCAGCGCCCCGTCTTCGCCCTGAGCGGGTTCGTCCCGGCCGCTGGCGGCAGTCCGTTCCGCGTTGGCCTGGTGGACGCCACGGTCACCGACCCGCTGCTGCGTCAGGTCACGCCCGCCGCGGGCGACTTCGACTACGCCCACGCGCGTGTGGTGGGCGACGTGATCGTGTCGGACCCCGCAGCCATCCGCCTCCAAGCGGGGGGGGCCGTGATCGTGGACCAGCCCCTCCAGCGCGCCCAGTTCCGCGTGCGAGCGTATCCCGACATCTTCGAGCCCACTCGCATCGAGGCGACCCTGTGTGGTGTGATCGAAGCGAGCGCGCTGGCCACTGCGCAAGACCTCTTCGCTTCGCCTGGCCCCGAGCAGGCCGTGCCGTGCGGTCCCATCGACCGCCTGATCAGCATGACCGACCTGGTCGCGGGCGGGCGCAGGCTCGGGTTCGTGGCCGTGCCGGTGGACGTGGACTTGGATGGCGACGGGCTCGAGTCGCTGGTCGTGGCGGGGGTCCCCACGGATCGATGCCTGCCGGTGGTGGTGGGCTGCGTGGAGGGCGACGGGACGGTGATCGAGGATCCGAACTGCGTGTTCGACTTCGATGACGGGTGGTCGGTGGCGTTCGGGTTCAGCGCGGACCGGGCGAGCTTTGCGGCGCCTTGAGCGGGTGCGACGGGCGTCGCACGCAGTTGACTCTGAGGGAGAAGTCGCTGCGAAGCCAGCGTTCGCAACTCGGCGTGCGGAGACCCATACACCTCAGCGACTGCTGGTCACGTGGGTCAACTCGGTCACGCCCCCCACGTCCCCCTTTCGGGGGATTTCGACTTTCGGCAAGCATCGCGATGATGTTGCTGAGTCGATCGTGATCACTGAGCGACTCAGAAAGGTGAAGATACAACGATGCCAACGATGCCAGACAACACGGCTGAGAACGAGTATTGGACAGACAGTGAGGACTTCGAACGCGACATGGTCGAGGAAGATCTTCCGGAAGGAACCATCACACAATCGCGTAGTGGGTCACGCACTCTACGCGTGGAGCGTGAGCTGAAGAGGGAGCTGGAGTGGAGTCAGCGGGTGCAACGACCCGGCGATCGCGAGGCGGGTTCTTCACCAGAACATCAAGCGTTCATGCGCGATGTGCTTCTTGAGTATCGTCATCTTCGCTACCTCAACAGTGCGGCGCATGCGACTGGTTACCGTGTCGAGCGTGGCTCTCGTGGGTTCCCAGACGACCGGCGCTGGTGCAGGGGACAGCTCGTCAGGGCAAGAGCGTGGGCAACGTTTGAGTACTAACGGCCCGTTTAAGAACTGAGCAGCGCGCCAGGGCAGTCTAGTCAGTCTAGTCTGGCGGCTCCATCGAGGGCCGTCGATCGAAGCGGCGGTGACGGATGCCCCGACACTGTTCGGAGCGGTCCACGACGTCGACCCCCTCCCTCGGCGATTGGGCGCTCCTGACACGAAAGTGGGGCAAGTGGGCAGCCGTGGGCTCGTCGCCGCGTTTCTTCACTTGGCCGAGGCCGACGTCGTCGACGACGCGGAGGTCTGCGCGTGCCCACCCCTTGAGGCGCTTCGGATAGGTGCCGTCGGCGAGGTCGGCGTGGAGGTCATCGAGCAGGTCGACGCAGCGCGCGTAGCGGACGACCGCCTAGGTGTTAGCGAGCACGTCTGCTGATGCCGATCCCCGCCCCTGCTGAGCAGTGGGCATGATGGCAGTGGCCTGCGCGAGTTCGCGATGGGTCTCGAGGCGTGTCGGTCATTTCACCCTCGCTCCGGGCTCGGGGTAGACGGCGTTGCAGGAGCCCCGAGGACACTGCGCAGTACATCGAGTACCGCGTGCGCGCCGTCGGCGGGGACGGTAGCCCCTTCTCGAGCGACGCCATCGCCATCCTCCACGAGGCCTCCTCCGGTCGCCTCCGCGACATCGACCGCCTCGCCACCAACGCCCTCCGCCACGCCGCCGCCCGCAAGGTCCGCATCGTCGACCGCTCCATCGTCGGCAAGGTCCTCGGGGACCACCTCAACGACCCCATCGCCTGACAGAATGCAGACCCGTGATGGCCATCATCCCGCCGCGCAAAGCGCGTCACCCAGATGGTGGCCATCACGCGTCGCGCGTCCATGCGCGACGACGCGATGGACATCGCCGGCGTGGCCGGCGGCGCGCATCACGCGTCGCCCATCAGACTCCGTGACGCGAGGCCCATCGCGGGGCGTGCTCGGTAACACTACGCCCTGCTCGCGGGCGCCTCGAGAACGTGGCTCTTGCCGTTGTTGGACTTGCCGGTGATGACGCGATCTACGTGACGCTCACCACCGGCAACGGGATGGACCTCTACAAAACTCGGCGGCATCGGTCTCGGTGTAGCGGCTCTTCACGGCAGGCAGCCTATTACTCGGGGTGCGTGCGCCCCAGCGCCAGCCACAGCTGGGTGGCGGTTCCCACCGTCGGCCACAGGAGGCAGGTCGCGACTGGGTCACTCGCAGTCTGAGGGGCAGGACGTTGAGTTCTCCGATCCGATGCACTGACCGTTGCCGCAGCAGTCCTCCATGCACGGCGCATCCCACACCTCCCACCAACTGCACGTCTGGTCGCCGCAGGTACCGCGGCAGTCCTCCTCACAGGCACCGTCTTCGGACCAATGGCAGGTGTCATCGCCGCAGACGACTTCTTCGCAGACCGTATCGCCGCCCGCGGGGTCGTCGCCGGCCGGGTTCATGGAGTCGACGTCACAGAAGACGCACTCCCCGTCGATGACATGCGAGTCCTGACGGCATCCGCACGCTGTATTCGCACCCGTCGGGTCATCTCCAGCTTCGTTCGTGGAGTTGGAGGGGCACAACACGCACGCGTTGCCGACCACGTGCCAGTCAGTGGCGCAGGGGGCACCGATGACCGGACCGCATTCAAACAGGTCTGGCACGTAGGGTGTGCCAGCACAGGAACTGGGTGGTGATGCTATGCGTCGGAGCACTTCGTATTCCGTCTCGGACCCGGACCCCCATACCAGGATCAGATACTCTTCGTCTGCGCCGTCGAAGTAGACGAGGGAGTACGTCTCGATCTGCGCGTTGGCGGTTCCCTCGCACTCGTGAAGGCTCACGGTCGACTCGGTCGGGGTCGACCACGGACCAAAGCCCCGGCACTCGCTGTTAGAGAAACCTCCGCTCGTGCCATCAGCAGCGAACCACATGAAGCTCTCTTCTGCGTTGGCGCAGGCCGACTGGATGAGCTGCGTGGTGGGCGCTTGCACCTCGAACTCGTCGCAGTAGTTCCACCAACCCACGATGCGTTCGGCAAGCGTCTCGCTGGAACTGCACACCCCCTCTTCATCCACGAGCCAGTCGCAGTCGTTGTCCACGCTGTCGCAGGTCTCGGTAGAGGCCGTGCAGGTCTTCGTGACCACCACGTAGATGCCGCCGCTGTCGGCTCCGAAGAGCGCCTGGCCGCCCGTGAACGTGGCCTCCACCACTTCCCAGGTGGTGTCGTCTTCGTCATCGAGCCGCAGCACCACGAGGTTCTGGCCTGCCGCCGGGAGCGTCACATTCGCTGGGATGGTGAAGACCTGTTCAACCGGGCTGATGACCACGGGGCGCCCCACGAAGGACGACCGCACCCAAGTCGGGCAACGTGCGCGGGTGAAGTTCACCGATGGAGTCGGTGAACTGCTGCCCAGCGCGCCTGCGGGGATCTCTACACGGATGGTGCCGCCGCCCGTGGCGGTGGCGGTCAGCGTGCCGCCCGCAGCACCGACGAACTGGACGACGTCGCAAATCGGGAGCTCGTCCACGGTGGTGTTGCAGTTGTTGTCGCTCAGGTCGCAGATATCGAGCTGCGCCGGGTGCTCCTGCGCGCTCGCGTCATCGCAGTCGGTCGCCGCCAGGCTGTGGCCCGCCACCGGCGTGCAGCTGACCGTGGCCGTGCCCGTCGAGCCGTCGCCATCGGTATGGGCTCGGGATACCAGGGCACGTCCTGCGTCTCTTCATCGGTCTGCCGTCGCAGTCGTTGTCGGTGCTGTCGCAGAACTCCACTTGCCCAGAGCGCCGGCGGATGGTGGTGTCGTCACAGTCCGTGCCGCAGTTCGGTCCGCTGGTGCCCATGTTGCAGCAGCTGGAGCCACCTCGCCGTCGCCGTCGCGGTCCGTAGTGCCGAACGTGGCGGCGTCGCGATCCTCGTCGTGCTGCCCGCCCGCGCGCCGTCATCGCAGGTCTCGGGGTTTCCCGGGAAGCGGTCCGCGTCCGTATCGTCGCAGTCGTCGCCACCGCAGGCCACGGCGTCGTGGCCATCACCGTCCATGTCGCCGTCGGTGCAGGCCGTGCCGCAGGTGTCGGCCGCCTCGTCACACGTCATGTTCGCGATGCACGGTGCCACACCCACCACGCAGCCATCTGCGCCCGCTGCCGTGCTGCTCGGCATGCAACGCTCGGCACCGTTGCAGAACACTCCGTCGTCGCAGTCCGTGTTCGCTGTGCACAGCGTCACCCCGCGTCGTCCGTCATCGGCGTGGCATCGCCGCCACAGCCGCGAACAGCGTGGCCAATGTCATGGAGGCGTAGAGTCCGACTCCAGCGAGTCGTGTGGATGGGGTCCTCATGCTGACTGCTCCCTTGCGTCCCGTGAGCGGGCACGCGCACCTCGCTCCGAAGTGGCACGGTGTGCGTGCCCGACTCTGGCTGCCTCGGGGGTGCCTGCGGTATCCCCCGAACGGAGGAACTCGGTGGAGGTGCGGTCCGAACGGTTGGGGGAGCGCCTCGGGACTCCCTCCCGCAAGGCCCCCAGTCAGGGATTCTTGGACTTCACCGCCCCCGCGCCTGCAGCACCTGCGCGATGCGCCCCTTCATCTCGCCCGTCTCGTCCCCGTGCGCGCGCTGCAGCATGGCCAGCACGTCGGGGTGGTCGGCGCGCTTGAGCAAGTCCCCCGCCTGCTGGCGCTCCGCCGGGGTCCCGTGCGAGAGCACCTCGAGCAGCAGCTCGGCGGCCTCGAGGTTCGGGATCTTGCCAATCGCCCCGAGCGCAGCGCTGCGCACGGCGGCGTCTTGCGAGTCTCGGAAGATGCGCTGCAGCGGATCGAACGCGTGCCCGAAGTGCAGCGTGCTCACCGCCGCCAGGGCCTCTTGGCGCACGCTCGCGTCGGGGTCCGCCAACCCGCGCATCACCAGCACGAACGAGCGCTTGAAGTACAGCTGGCGCACGGCGCGCAGCACCGCGGCGCGCACCGATGGGTCTTCGTGCTCCACCATGGTCTCGAGCGGTGCGAGGCACGCGTAGATGCCCACGCGGCCCAGGCTCTCGGCCAGCGCGATGAGGGCAGCCGGGGTGGCGCCATTCACCTCGCCCAGCTGCCGCAGCCGGCACAGCAGCGCGTGGCGCCGGATGTAGTCGGGCGTCTTCGGGTCTTCCAGCACCTGGCCCATGGTCTCGACGGCGTCGCCGGCCTGCTCCCACTCGATGACGTCCAAGCGCCAGATCTCGGGGTAGGCCGTGTCCATGCGCAGGTAGTCCGGGAAGCCCACCGCGTTGAGCGGCTCGTCGGGCATCCCGCTCAGCCGCTCGGCCAGGCGCGCATAGCGGGCGCGCCGCTTCTCGGGCAGCGGCAGCGCGGCCAGGCGCTGGTAGACCCCGCGCACGCTCGAGTAGAGGCCGAGGTCGTTGTAGCCGTCGATGGCCGCCGAGAACGCGTTCTCCGCCATCTCGGGCATGCCGCCGTCCTCGAGCAGCTTGGTGGCCGCCTGCTCTTGCGTTTGCGCGCCGCGCTGGCGGTAGTGCGCCTCGTACGGCAGGCGGTTGCGCCGGCAGAACTGCGCGGCCTCGCGCAGCAGGGTGGCCGCCGTGTGCAGCTCACCGCGCTCCACGGCCAGCTTGGCAAAATCTTCGAAGTACTGGAGCACGTAGTACTTGAGGTGGTCGGCCGTGAGGATGCGGATGCAGCCCAGGTAGCCCTCGGCCAGGTTCTCGAACGCGCCCTCCTTGCCGATGTTGAGCAGCACCTGGTAGCAGTCGAACGCGCGCTCGCGCTGCCCGATGGTCTCGAATCCGTCGGCCGCCGCCTCGATGGCCTGCATGCTGAGCACGCGCTCGCGGCGCGCGGCGGCGTGGTCCTCCAGCTGCTGACAGGCGCGGCTCAGGTTGAAGCGCACCAGGCCCAGGATGTAGAGGTTCTGCCGCAGCCGCGGGTCTTGCGTGAGCCGCTCCCACAGCAGGCGCGCCGTGCGCAGGTCGCCGGCGTTCTCTTGCTGGATGGCGGCGTGGCCCAGCCAGCCCGCCTCCTCGAAGGCGCGCGCGGCCTGCACAGGGTCCTTGCCCATCACGCGCAGGCGCGCTCGGTCGAGCGGCGCGTCCTGCACCAGGCTCTGGGCGCCGGCCAGGTCGCCCCGGAACATGCGCAGCGTGGCCACCGCGCGCTTGCGCCCGAGCGCCGTGTACGCGCGGTCCGCCAGCGCCAGCCCCGTGCGCAGCTCCTCGTCGCTCATGTGGCTGCGGCTCAGCAGCGCCCACAGCGGCACCAGCGCTCCCTGCGCGTTGCCCGCGTCCAGCTGCTCGGTGGTCCTGCGGTGCGCCTCGCGCGCGTCCATCAGCGCCGGCCTCCCGCGCGTGGGCTGGTCATCAGGCTGGTGGTGCTGGACCCGCCGCCGCCGCCGTGCGGGCCGCTGGGGGCACCCGGCACCAGGCTCTCGCGCGCGGCGTCCTCCACGATGTCGAGCGCCCGCTTGGCACGCTGATCCTTGAGGCGCAGCGCCTGCTCGTCCACCACCTGCACGGTGTGCAAGCGGTGCAGGTAGTCGAGCTCCAGCTTGCCCGTGGAGGGCAGCATGAACACGCCGTAGAGCTTCGCCACGCGCCGCATGTTCTCGATGGTCTCGAGCGGCACGTGGCACTCCGCGTGCGTGAGCAGGTACACCATGGGCGTGCGGCGCTCACGCCGCTCGAGGCGCGACAGCTCGTTGGCCAGCAGCCCGAAGACCTTCGCGTAGTTGCGCCCGTGCTCGCCCTTGAAGCGCAGCAGGTAGGGCACGCTGATGCCGCCGTGGTCGTCCGTGCGCCCGGGGCGCGTGCGCTGCACGTCGTACAGCCGCGAGTCGAAGAAGCGGAAGTAGACGTCCTCGCCGCGCAGCGAGAGCTTCTTGATGAGCGTGAGCGCCAGGCCCCGCGCAAACGTGGCGCGCTGCCCGCGCATGGAGGCGCTGGCGTCCACTAGGATGTAGTGCAGGCGCCGCTCCTGGTCGTTCTCCTTCTCGCGCGCGTAGTAGAAGACCTCGTTCTCCACGAAGCGGCGCACGAACAGGTCCGGGTCGAAGGCCAGCTCGGACAGCACCAAGGAGTCGATGGTGCCGCGGCGCTGCACGCCGGAGTAGCCGTCCACGCTGAAGCTCTGCGAGCCGGCCGCGCGCTTGGTCTCGAGCACGCTGGGCAAGAGATCCAGCGAGAAGTTCACCACGTCGTTGGCCTCGGGGCTCTCGAACACGCCCAGCAGGTCCAGCATGTTCTCGGTGCCGTTGGCCCCGCTGCCCGCGCCGAACATGCCCACCAGGCGCAGCGTGTCGAGGTCGATCTGCTCGAACGACGTGACCAGCCGCAGGCTGGAGCGGGCCAGGTACTCGAGGAACGCGAGGTCCACGCTGCGGTCCGCGCTGCGCCACAGGGCCGGCAGCTCCGGCTCGAGCGCGGCATACACCTCGGCGTCGAGCGGCAGCGCGGTGGGCTCACGCCGCTCGGTGGGCGTGGCGAAGCGCTCGAACAGCGGCGCCAGCACCTTCAGCAAGATGACCGCCAGCAGCGGGTCCTCGAGGCGCCACTGCCGCGCCTTCTCCATGACCTCGCACTCGCCGATCTCGCGCAGCGTGTTGGTGAGCGTGGTGAGCGCCGCCAGCTGCGGCTGGGTCAGCCCCATGGAGCCCAGCGCCGCGCGCGGCTCGATGAGCACGTCGGCGGGGGCCAGCAGCGCCAGCATGCCGATGTCGTGCACCGCCCAGAACGGCACCTCCACCCCCACGCGGCTGAGCGTGCGGTGCCACTGCGCCGCGCGCAGCGAGAGCATGGCGTTGTCGTGCCGCACGAGGCTCAGCAAGAGCCCCCCGAGCTGACGGCCCACGGGCCCTTCGCGATGCTGTGGCAAGAGGCTCACGCGGTGCCTTTACTGCGCGAACTTGCCGCTCTGGAACACGTGCCCCAGCAGCTGCTCCACCCGGGTGAGCGCGTCGCGCGCGGGCTTGGTGCCCAGGCTCTCGAGCGCGGCCTTGATCTCGTTGAGGGCCTTCAGGTGACTGAAGAGCTGGATGTCGCTCATGGGCCGGTCGGAGGTGAGCAGGTCGCGGATGCGGTTCAGCTCGGCGACCAGCGCGTCGATGCCCACGTCCGTGGCGCCGAAGCGGCGCGCCTCGGGGTGTTCGCGGTACCAGGCTTCGAGCACGGGGCCCACCACGCCGTCCAGGATCTCGGCCTGGTCCAGGTTGTTCCACGTGTGCTTGAGCACGAAGAAGTCGCTCGGGTCTGCCGTGGGGCGCCCGTCGAGCGCCGCGCTCGCCGCGAACAGCTTCAGCATCTTGATGGCGCGGCGGTCGGAGAGCGACACGCCCTCGCTGCGGATCTGGAAGACCAGCCCCTTGTAGGCCGCCAGGAAGTCCTCTGTGAAGTTCATGCGCGGCGCGAAGCCCGCGTGCAGCGCGTGCAGGTCGGCCGCGCTCAAGAGCGGCTGCAGGCGGTCGTAGCTGCCGTCGATCTTGCCCACCTCGTGCGCCACGCCCTTCAGCAACAGGTCGTGGAAGTGGTAGCTATCCAGGTTGTCGCTGTGTACGCGCAGCAGGAAGCGGTCGAACACCGCCATCAGGTTCTCGTCGTTGGGCACCTCGTTGGAGGCCGCGAACGCGCTCATGAGCGGCACCTTCACCACGTCGGCGCCCACGGTGTACACGCGCTCGTTCAGCACGCTCAGCAGCGAGTTGAGGATGGCGCTGTTGGCCTTGAAGACCTCGTCCAGGAACACGATCTCCGACTCCGGCATCATGCCCTCGGTGCGCCGCTTGTAGGCGCCGTCGCGGAAGGCCTGGATGTCGATGGGCCCGAAGATCTCGTTGGGCTCCGTGAAGCGCGTGAGCAGGTACTCGAAGTACTTGGCCTGAACCAGCTTCGCGAAGAGCCGGATGATGGCGCTCTTGGCGGTGCCGGGCGGGCCCACCAGCACCATGTGCTCACCGGCCACGATGGCGATGAGCATCAGGCGGATGGTCTCGCTCTTGCCGAGGAAGGTGGCCTCGAGGCGCTGGGCGACTTGGGTGAGGCGGCGGAGAGTCTGGGCGTCTTGGGTCACGAGGGGCTCCATACAGAGGCAACGGAAGCGACAACGGAGGCAGCAGGGCCAGAGGCGGGCTGCGTGGCGGTGAGCGGCAGGGCCACGCGCTGAAAGAGGGTGTGCGCGAGGTGCGCGGTGTCGGGGTCCAGCTGCGCGGCCACGGTCACGGCCCACTCCCCCAGGCGGCGGCGGTCGCTGGGCGGCACCACCTCGAGCGGGTCGAGCGCGTCGTGGCCACCGAGCGCCTCGGGCAGCACGGCCCAGAAGAGGCGCGCGTCCATGTCGCTGCAGTTGGGCGCCGCCTCACTGGCCTGCCGGTCGAGCGCGGCCATCATGGCGGTCTCCATGACGAACGCGGTGGCGGTGCCCAGCAGCGCGGGGGGCGCACCCACGGCGGTGAGCTCACGCAAGGCGGCCCCAATGCGCGCCGCGGCGGTGCCGAGGCCCGTGCGCACCAGGTGATGCGCCACGCCGTGACGCAAGGCCGGGTCGCTGAGCACGGCCAGCATGGTGGACGTGAAGCGAAAGTCCGGCGTGTCCCCGAGGCCCAGCAGCGCGGTGAGCGGCGAGCGCGCGGCCAGCCGCTGCATGCTCTGGTGCAGGCCCGCCATGTCCTCGTCGAGGTCCGGCGCCGACCAGAACGACGAGAGCGGCGTCTGCGACACGGTCTCGCGCACGAAGCGCACCCTGGGCAGCGCCACCACGTTGGCGGGCGCCTGTCGGCCCCAGTAGCGGTAGGTGTAGGCCCAGTTCTTGATGACGCGGTCCTCACGCTGCAGCGCCGTCACGCGCAGCAGCAGCGCGTGCCGCAGCAGCGCCTCGCCGCGCGTCATGGGCTCGCCGGCGGCCTCGATCAGCTGGTCGGCCCAGCCGCGCACCACGGCACGCGAGGAGCGCCGAAAGGCCGCGTCCAGCAGCGGGTCGGTGAGCGTGGCCAGGTTGTGCGCGGCCATGGCCAGCGCCCACGTGCCGCGGTCCGGATAGGGCAGGGTGCCCACGGGCGCGACCTGCGCGGCGATGCGGTGGAACGCCTCGTAGAGCCGCCGGTCCGCGTCCATGTCCGTGGGGCGGCTGTGCGCGAACGTGTCGAGCGCATGCGGCGGCAGCGCGCGCGTGGCCTTGGCGACGCCACCGCTCATGAGCGGCGAGAGCCAGCCCACCGAGAACCCGTGGAACAGCTCCCCGAAGACGCGGAGCGTCTTGTCGTCCAAGCGCAGCGCCTTGTCGTCGAGGCCCCCCGCCATGTCAGCCTGCTCCACCCGTGCCGCCCGCGTCGCCCGGGGGCAGCGGCACGCCACGCAGCGGGAAGCGGCGCAGCTCGTCGTACTCCATGACCGGCAGCGGCGGGTCGAAGCGCTCGGGCGCGTCGGCATGCACGGCGCGCGCGGCCACGTGGTCGATCATGGAGCGCGTCACCAAGCCGAAGGCCGCGTTGGCCACGCGCCGCGGGATGGTCTCCTCGGGGTGGAAGAACACGTGGTCCTCGCCCTGCGGGTGCACCAGGTCCTTCAGCACGTCGGGCGCCACGGCCGGCACCAGCGTGAGCCCGGCGGGCACGTAGATGCGCGTGGCCACCTCGCTGAAGAAGCGTCCGAGCGGGAGCCCCTCGATGCCGGAAGGGTCCAGCACGTAGATGTGCTTCTCGCCGATGGCCACGCGCAGCGCGCTGAGCGTCTTGGGTGGCAGCACGTAGAGCATGCGCGCCAGGTACTCGCGCTCCTCGATGGGCACCGCCGTGGCGTTCACGCGCCGGAAGGGCTCGCTGGTCTGCGCGAGGCGCAGCGTGAGCGGCTTCTGGCCCGCGTTGCCCACGGGGATGGGCGGCCGCTCGCCGTGCGCCAGCGCGGTGGCCTCGAGGTTGGCGCGCACCAGCGAGCGCACGGGAGCGAAGGCGGGCAGCGGGTCGAACTGCAGCACCTCGTGCGCGGAGCCGATGCTGTTGCTCTGCCCAGCCTCCGCCAGCTTTGGCGCGTGTGGCCCCGACACCAGCGTGAGCCCCTGCTGGAAGAGCGACGCGCACGAGTCGAGCGAGATGGGGTGGCGGTAGCCCAGCTCCACGGCCACGCCGTTGGCGATGGGCTCGTAGACGCGCACGCCCGGCAGGTCGCGCAGCAAGCCCAGGATGCGCTCGGGCGCCTCGGTGAGCTCGAACAGGTAGAGCCGCCGCGGCGCGTCGTCGAAGGACGACTGACTGGGCCACTCGGCGAAGCCTGCGCGCGCGTCCACCTGCCAGCGGAAGAGGTAGCCGATGAGCGCGTGGCCGATGCCCACCTCGGCCGTGACCCAGGCTTGCTCGGCGGCGCGCCCGAGGCCCTGCGACGCCACGCGGTGCGGCGTGAGGGTGAGCAGCAGCTCACGGAAGCCGAGCTCGCGCTCCACCGTGTAGGTCTGCTCGAAGGTGTCGTGGTAGAGGATGGCGTCGTCCTCGCGGTCCTTCAGCTCGAGCACGTCGTAGCCCAGCGGCGACGTGGCGTCGCGGTACTGCACGAAGTGCCGCTGCGTGCCCGTGAACACCATGCCGCCGGCCAGCTTGGCGATGCTGGCCACGCGGTCCATGCGGTAGGACGACTCGGCGTCCAGGTAGAGCAACAGCTCGCGCGTGCGCAGCGCGGTGGTCACCCGGCGGATGGCCATGCCGCCCAGCAGCTCGTCCAGCGAGCCCTCGTCCGAGTAGGCCCGGAAGAAGGCCACCAGGCGGTCGAGCGAGGAGAAGAGCACGACGCCCTTCTGGCCGAGGAGCACGCCGCGCGCGTCGGGCCCGACCCCTGGCGTGCGAAAGCGGTTTTGATGGAGCGCGACTCTTTCCAGCACAGCGCGGGAGGCTACCAGGGTGCGGCTTCGAATGCATGGCTGGTTCTACGGGGGTGATCGCGAGGAGGGGGCGGGGCACCCGGGTCTGCGGGGCCGGTCGCGCTGGCGCTCCCTCGGGTGCCTCCCCCATTTCGTCGCGTCGTTCCGACGCTAGAAATGGGGCCCCCCCCACCCCCGCTGACCCGGGCGCCCCGCCCCCTCCATGGGGCCGCATGGACTCGCGGTGGGCATGGCGTGCTGCCGACGCGTGGTAGGGGTGGGGGCGCGCCGGGGGCTCGACTGGGCGCGACGAAGCGTGAGGGTGTGGGGGCGGGCGGGTTGGAGTGGCGCTCGGCGGGCACAGGGGTGTGACGCGGCGGCACACTCGGTGTTGGCGGGCGGCGGAAATTGCGGGTGATGTTGACCCCGGAGGCCATGGCATGAGTCGTGCGTCGCTTGCGGAGCATGGCTGCTGCATCTCGCTCCTCGGTCGCGCTCGCGCTGCTCGCTCTGGTTGGTGGATGTGCGTGGGCCACGAATCCGGACGCGCGGTTCGAGCGAGACGAAGTCTTGCTCTACCCGGGTGGTTGCTTCGACGCGGAGATGAGCGGCATCGATAGCTTTCGTGACCTTCGGGCTCGGAGTGATGGCGCCATCGCGACTCACGAGCTGATCTCGAGCGAGTCGTGGTTCGCCACACGGACATACGCGAGGGTCTGCGGGGTGGAGCTCGGGACGACGGAGGTTCATCTCGTGAACGGGCGCCGCGTGGTCGACTCGCTCCTCGTCGAGGTCGCGGAGGTGGCGAGCCTGACGCTGGCCGCGGCGCAGGACGAGTTCCGCGACCGGTACCCCGCCGTGCCGCGGCCTGTTGGGCTCCTCGTGGGACGGCGAGCGTTCCTCTACGTGGCTGCCGTCGCCGCCGACGGGCGAAGCTTCGAAGGTGCCTTCGAGGACGCGTTCGATATCATCGTCGAGCCACCGGTCGAGGTGTCGTATGTGCTCGCCGGTGTCCTGTTCGATCCGAGGTCACTCGAGCCGGGCGTGTTTCCGGTCGGTGTGATGGGACGAGAAGAAGTGCGGACCGTCGAGTTGGTCGTGGTCGCGCCCGAGGACATCGAGCACATCGAGGTCGCGGGTGTCGTCAACGGCGAGGGGGGCGGCGGCTACTCCGTGACCGGCGTCACGAGCTGACGGCTTCCACATCCTGGGCCTGGATGCAGAGCCCACCATCAGTGGGGCGAGGCGAAGAGGGCCGCTGGCTGTTCCGCGGGCGCCGTGGTGGCGCGGTGGACGGACTCGCAGGCGACACCGAGACTGATAGCCACCACGCCACGGGGCCCGCGCCCGTGTTTGAGCCGGGGCGACGCGCGAGGCTTTCACGCGGATCGTTCTCCAGATGACGCGGCGCAAGTCTCAGGGTGTCCGTGGTGGCACGGCGCCCTGGAATGGACTCGCAGGCGACCGCACAAGCGGGCGACGGCCACCAGACCCACTGGTGCCGCCGTTGACCGAAAGCCGGATAGGGGTGGACGTTGGGCGCTGCCTGACGTTGTGCCGCAACTGAGGGTGGCAACCGCCGAGGCCGCAGACGAACAGGGCTGGCCGGGTCCGCACAGGCCGGCTCACCCGCGCAGCGTGTCCAGCTTGGCCTTCCAGGCCTCCGGGTCGGGCACGCGCCAGGCGATGGCGTCTTCGCCGTCCGGCGTGGTGAAGGCCACGTGCAGGAGCTTCACGCCGCCGGTCTTGCCCAGGTGGCCGCGCGGGTGGGAGATGGCCGTGATGTCCGCGAGTGGGATGCGCAGCTCGCGCTCGGGGACGTAGAGCAGAAAGAAGATCTCTCCGGTGGTGAGCGCCAGCGCGCCGTTGCCGCGGGCTTGCGTGGCGCCGCGCGACTGCTGTCCGTAGGACTGGGCCAGCGTCTCGGCGAGCAGCACCTCGGCCGCTGGGAAGCGCCTGTCGATCTCCGCGCGGCCGCGCTTCCGCAGCGTCTTCGCCACGTACATCACGGCCAGGACCAATGCCACGAGGGAGGCAGCTCCGAGGAGGATCGCGGGGATCATGGCTGCCAGTGTATCGAAAGCGGCGCGCCAAGGGGGCGCGACCCGCGCCACGCCAACTTGGAGCGCGCCGACCACCGTCAGCGCGAGAGCGCCGACTCGGCGGGGTTGCTCGGGTCGTAGAACACGGTGACCTCGCTGCCGGCGGGGTAGAGGTCCACCGTGTCGTATGCCTGACGGGAGCTGTAGGAGGTCATGAACTTGTCCCCGGCGCGGATCTGCTGACCCTCGTAGCGTTGGCCCGCCACCATGTACTCGTAGAGCACGTAGGGGCGAACGCTGGCGTGGTCCCCTCCCTGCACCTCCACGCGTGACTTGAGCACGCGCCCCACGGTCCCCGGCCAGCGTGCGCTCTCGGCGCGCAGCGTGTCGGCCTCGGTCTTGCGCTTCCGGACGAACCAGAAGATCGCCGCGATGGGTGCGATGGTGCACACCAGGGAGCCCAGGATGGAGAGCGCGATGGTCACGCCGAGGGCAACGGCGCCACCACCGAAGAGCCACGCGGCGTCATCAGGGTTCACGCTCGCGAGGCTAGCAGAAGTGACCGTCTGACCGCACCCTTCCGCCATGGAGAGCACCACGTCCAGCAGCACGACCCAAGGCGGCCTGCCCGCCCTGCTCGAGCGGCGCAAGTACGAGTTCCTGTTGGCCGCGCTGATGCAGCACCTCTTCATCGCCGTGCTGCTTCCGGACCTCGCGTTCTATGCGCGCGTCGTGTGGCCGCTCAACATGGTGGTGCTCGGCGTCTTCAGCGTGGGCATCTTCGCGCAGCGCTCGGCGGTGCACCGCGCGTTCAAGAACGGCATGACGCTGGCCGTCATCGCCATCCCCGCGGCGCTCGCGTTCTTCCCACCCGGGGCCACCGCCATGTTGGGCCTCAGCGTCTGCTACGTGCTGTTCTTCCTGGTCATCTTGGTGGAGGTGTTTCGCCACTTGCTGCGTCCCCGCTACATCGACGCCGACCTCGTGTCGGCCGCCATCTGCGGGTACTTCCTGCTGCTCGAGACCGGCATCTTCCTGATGCAGGCGCTCTACTACGCGGTGCCCAACAGCTTCCGGGGTGTCGACACGAGCTCGTTCCCCAGCATCTACCTCGACCTCGTGTACTTCTGCTCCATCGTGCTCACCAGCATCGGCTTCGGCGACATCACGCCGGCCCATCACGTCACCAAGCTCGCCACCGCGCTGCTCGGCATCACGGGCCAGACCTACTCGGTGGTGCTGGTGGGCATCTTGATCAGCAAGTACACCTCGGCCAACACCAAGTAGGCGGGGACCGATGGGGGAGACCGAGCTTCACGACACGGATGACGACGCGGGAGCCCTGAACGACGCGGAGCGCGAGTTCGAGGACCGCTTGCGGGCGTCTCGGCGGAGGTCTCGGGTGGCGCTGCTGCTCCTGGCTCTGGCGCTCGGGGCGGGTGTCTTCGCGTGGCTTCTCGCACCGCGGGCCTACGAGGGCCTCACCCTGCTCGAGCCCGTCAGCGAGCACGCCTACACCACGGGCGGGCGGCCCAGCCCCGGCACCAGCGCTCAGCTCACGTTCTTCGAGCACGCGCTCCCCACCTTCTTCATCGCGCTCGACCATGACGAGGCGCCCCAGGCGGCGGCCGTCGCGCTCGAGGCCGAGGTGGCGGAGGCCGAGCTTCCCGCACCCGTGCTGGAGGCGGTGCGTACCTTCGCGCGCGCCTGTGCAGACGCTCGGCTGTCTGCCGACCCCGCGCTCGCTCCGCCCGTGCAGCGCGCCGCGGCCAACCTGAACCAGGCGCTCGCGCACGCAGAGCTGGGCTACTACGTGGACGCGCAGGTCATGGCACGGCGCACGGGCACGCTGCGGGTCTTCGCGCAGACCTTCGTGGTGGAGCACGTGGGTCACTACCAGCTGGGCCCGCACCGTGAGCGCGCGCTCTCCATCCGGCGCCTGGACCACACCAACGTCGCGCAGCCCACGCTGGGCTTCACGCGCCCCGAGGCCAGCGAGGGGCTGGTGCAAGTGGACCGCATCGAGGAGCACCTGGTGGCGCACCTGCTGCCCACGCTCGCCCCGGGCGTGAGCTTCCGCTACGCCGAGCCCCACGTGCGGCGCTCGGAGGCCCTTACGCGGCTCGAGCAGCTCGCCGGACAAGTCATTCGCGAGGAGCTCATGGCCGCGCTCGATGAGGCGGCAGGCGCCACGCTGGGCACCACGCTGCATGCACGGCGCGCGCTCTTCGAGCGCTGGCAGAACCTGGCCAGCGGGCGCGAGGCGGTCTTCTACGCGCCCACCACCTACGAGGTGGACATGCAGCAGCTCGAGCCGCACCGCTGGCAGCTGGATGGCTTTCAGCAGCTGCGCGAGGCGCACCGCGTGCTGGGTGAGCCCGCCATCGTCTCGGCCTACCTGCGCGCCCACACTGCGCTCGTGCGGTCCGTGGAGCGGCACGAGCTGCAGCACCGCTTCGACTACCGCGAGGGCGTGCTGGACACCACACCCGCGGGGCTGGCCGGGACGCTGCTGCCGCTCGACGTGGGCGCGCCGCTCGAGGGCGACCTGCGCGTGGTGGTGGCCGAGCTGTCCGCGTACTGCGCCGCCATGGCCGACGGCCCCGTCACCAAGACCGAGCTCGCGCTGCTGACCCGGCACCTGCTGGGCCTCGGCGGCGGCCGGCGCCACGAGGCGCGCGCGGGCGGCTTCCTGCTGGCTGAGCTGGACGCTGCGCTCGCTCCGGACGGGCCCATCGTCGGCGACCGGCCCACTCACCACGCAGCGCGCGCGGAGCGGCTCTTGGCGGTGCCCACCGAGCGCCTGCGCAGCACGCTACGGATGCTGTGGGAGCGCTGGTTCGGGCGCGCGCTGCCGGTGATGCAGAGTGCGTCTGCAGCCGCGCAGACCCACTGACCACGGGCCACCCGGCGCTCAGATCGGGCCGTCTTCGTAGTAGTCGGACATCTCGTGCTCGAAGTCGTTGCCTTCGCCGTAGCCCTGCTCGTCCCCAGAGCCGTATCCATCCTCGGCCTCCTGGGGCCCTGGGCCGCACTCCAGCGTGACAGGCAGCTCGGGCTCCGCGGTGGTGTTCGAGATCTCGGTCAGCGCGATGCGCAGCATGGGCGGGACCACTCCGAACTGCGAGCGCCGGTTCCTGCCCCAGCACTGGACGCTGCCGCTCTCGCTGCGCGCGCACAAGTACTCGCCGCCCGAGGCCAGCTCCACCACGCCGCTCACGCCGGGGACCGGATCGCCGAGCGACACCTGGCGACCTTCGAAGCGCAAGCAGCGCACCTGGCCCGCTTGCAGCGCACAGATGTCCCGTCCGTAGGTGACCAACTCCGCGACCCCCGTGATGTCCCCCTGCTGCGGGTCATGGCCGTCCCAGCACGAGACCTCACCGCCGCGGCGCAGCACGCATGTCCGGTCCGAGTACAGCGCCACGCTGCGGGCGTCCGTGAGGCTCACGCCGGGGCCTGCCGAGTGCGTCAGCGAGCTCTGGTCCACTGTCCAGCACGACAGGCCTCCGTGCGCGGTCACCACACAGCCGCGGCGCCCGAGGAGTGCCAGACTCTCCGCGCCCGTGATGCCGGGCACCTCGGTGGGAGGGCTGTCGGAGCGTCCGCGCGACCAGCACAGCACCTTCTGGTCCTGGCTGATGACGCACACCGTGTTGCCCGCGGTCGCAAAGCCGCGTGTGTCGCGCAGCTCGACGGGCGCCGCCCCGCCGCTGCCGGCCGGCGCATCGCAGCGGACGCGACCGGTGCTCCAGCGTCGACAGCGGACCAAGGGGTTGTTGCTGCTCACGTGCGTGAGCATGGCCTCGTCCAAGTCGTTCAACGGCCAGCCCGCTGCGGCCTCTTGGTGCCCGCGCCGCAGATAGCCGCCGTCGCCGTAGCAGGTGACGCCATCGCTCCGCAGGACGCACGCCTCGCCTTCGGCCAGCAACAGGCGCGACACCGGGCCGCCGGGCAGGCGCTGCGGCGGCATCACGTCCACGTCGTTGCCGGGCAGCAGCGGGGTGAAGTCGCCCGCGCAGCGTGTCTCGCCGCTGGCGAAGCGCGCGCACAGCGCATCGGCGCCCAGCGCCACGTCCACGGCGCCATCGAGCGCGGGCACGTGCGTGGGCACGTCCACCGCGCGGGTGTGGCCGAGGCCGAGCTGACCCGCGTGGTTGTCGCCCCAGCAGTACGACTTGCCGTCCTGACTGCGCGCGCACACGGTGCTCTCGCCCGCCACCAGGTCCACGGCGCGCAGGTCGGGGAGCGGCCGCGGGCGGAAGTGGTCGTCGCCATCGTCCGGGCCGAGGCCGAGCGTGCCGGCCATGTCGTAGCCCCAACAGAACACGCGCTGGTCGGCGCTGCGGGCGCACGCGAACGACTCACCGGCCACCACCTGCACGGGCTGGGGAACGCTCACCCGGTAGCTCTCGCCGGGAGGCAGCGGATCGGCCTCGATCGGTCGCCCCACGGGCTCGCCCCAGCAGCGGATGCCTTCGGTAGTGAGCGCACACCCGAGGCCCGACCCCACCGCGAGGCCGTGCGCGTCCTCGGCCACGGTGTAGAGCGTGAGGTCGTCCGGGTCGTCGAGCGCCAGCGTCCAGCCCCAGCAGCGCACCTGTCGCTCTTCCGTGATCGCGCAGCCGCCGTCCTCGGACATGGCCAGCTCACGCACGCCGGTGAGACCGTAGAACGTGTGCTCCGAACAGTAGGGGGCGCTGAGGTCGCCCGAGTCGGAAACGTACTGCAGGCTCGGATCTTCGCCCCAGCAGACCACGCGTCCGTCGCGCAGGCCGCACACCGCGGCCCCCGCCAGCGTCACGTCGCGGAAGCCGTCGGCATAGGGCATCCACGCCTCGGCATCCATCCCAACGGGGTGGAGTCCGCGGCACCGCAGGCGCCCCTCGGGAGACTCGCACAGCATGTAGTAGTTCATGGCGAGGGCGTGCTGGTAGCCCTGCGCGCCGCCGCTCACCGGCACCGCGATGGTGGGGCCCGTGGTGGAGCGCCCGCCGCAGCCGCTGCTCAACAGCAGGCACGTGACGAGTACGGAGCAGAGACTCCTGCGAGCCCCCTCGAAGCCAGCAGCGCGAACACGACGTGGTGTCATTTGGCTGGGACGTTAGCCCGCTTGGCGCGCGCTTCAAGCTCGCTGCGCAGCCAGGCCTCGGCGTCGGCGCGGTTGGAGAACACCTTCATGGGGCAGGGTGATCGCGTCATCCACAGCACCCCCGTGAGGATGTGCGCCTGAATGTTCGAGTCGATCACCACGGCGTGGGCCACCAGCCGCTGCGCGAGGACGTCGAAGTTCTTCTGCGTCCAGCTGGCGAACCGCTTGCGGCGCCCAGCGTCGGGCTCCGTGCCGCGCAGGTCGTGCAGCGTGGCGAACGGCTCGCGTCGCGCGAGGATGCGCTCCACCTCCGCGTAGAAGCTGTCCTGGTCGATCTGGCTCGGCGGCAGCGACCCGGGTGAGTCGAAGATCACGAGCGGCAGGAGCGATTCGTCGATGCGGTAGCGGAACACGAGCGGAGTGTAGCGCGGGGTCGCGGCGATTTCGCGAGTGGCACCGAGGGACAGTTTACCCCTGAAAACGAGTCTGATTTGTGGGTGCCCATGCGCTGTGACTTCCTGTACGGTCGCCCGATGAGCAGTAGGAACGCCACCTCTCGCGGTGCGGCCATCGGCCGTTCCGTCCGTTTCGGATTCACAGGAGCGCTCGTCATCGCGCTGATGCTGCCCAGCGCTGCGGTGCGCGCGCAGAGCATCGACCTCTGCGTGCACGAGATGAGCGACGATCAGATCGACTCCCACACGCAGCTCATCGTGGGGGCGCTGCGCGACCACCGAACGCATGCACGCGCGTGGCGCTTCGGCTGGCTCGCGGCCTACACCGCCATCGCCGTGGGCGCGCTGGCCATCATCGCGCCGGGCATCGACCGCAGCACCGACGACGGCCAGGCGCGCTGGCTCGGCTACATCGGGGCAGGCACGGCGGCCAGCGTGGCGGCGGCGCGGCTCGCGTTTTATCCCATGCCCGATGTCTGGGGTGTGCGGCGCATCGAGCGCATGCCCAGCGGCACGCGCGAGGAGCGCATCGCCCAGGCGCGCTACGCCGAGTCGGTGCTCTCGAGCGCGGGCGACTGGCAGAAGCTGATGACGGGCACCACCTCGTACGCCATCGCCCTCGGCTGGGGCATCGCGTGGGGTACCGCGCTGTCCATCAAGTACGACAACGCCTTCACCAGCGCGTTGGCCTTCGTGGGCAGCCCGGTCCTGGGCATCGCCACCGTGCTCACGGCCCCCAACTGGGCCGCCGTGTACGCGGACAATCTGCGCGGCGGCGTGTGCGGTCACTCGTATGTCGAGGTCCGTGAAGGAGCCATGGTCGAGGACGAAGGCCTCGAGGGCGAAGAAGAGGTCGAAGAGGAGGACGACTGGCAGCCCCCCGAGGACCTCGAAGAGGAGGCGCCACTCGATGCGCTGGGCACCTCCAGCGGGAGCCCCACCGTGATGGTCTACCCCACCTTCGGCGGCGCCGGCCTGAACGTCACGTTCTGATCGCGTTCCCTCAGCGCGTCATCGTGGTCTCGAAATTCAGCGTCCCGTAGCGGTCGTAGAAGCGGGCGCGCAGGGTGTCGCCGTCGATCTCGCCCCAGAAGAAGCCGGCCGTGTCGTCCTCGTTGTAGGGCCCGTTGTGGCGCAGTCCGCCCACGATGGCGCGCTCACGGAACCCCGTGGTCTTGGCGGCGGCGCCCGACACCACCAGCTGCGTGTCGCAGGCGCGCGGCAGCCACTGGCGGTTGTGGTCGTGGCCCGAGAAGTAGAGGTCCACGCGGCCGCAGATCTCGTCGTCGAAGAAGCTCTTCACGCTGCCCCCGCTCAGGATCGGGATGCCCGGGATGCCCTCGTAGGCGCCGGCGTCACCGTGCTTGCCGTTGCTGATGTAGGGGTGGTGTCCGAAGGCGATCACCCACGGGGTCGTTGCGGCGTCGATCGTGTCGGCCACGAACTCACGCTGCTCGCTGACCTGGTGGCCCCACATGAGCGCGTTGGTGTCGAGCCCCACGAAGGTAACGTGCTCCTGCACGAACGCGTAGTACTCGTTGGGCATGGTCCACTTGTCGCTGACGTTGGTGTAGTCCACCTGGATCGCGCCGCGCCAGAACTCGAAGCCCGCGCCGCCGAGCCCGCCCGAGTCGTGGTTGCCGAGCACCACGTAGAACGGGATGTCGAGGTCGGCGTAGGGCAGCTCGAACTTGGTGTCGAACTGCATGTCTTCGAGGCTACTCACGCCGTCGTCGTAGGGACTGCGGTGTCCGTGATGTCGCCGAGGTCCGCGCCCAGGTCGATGGGTGGGCTGCCGAGGGCCACGGGCCCGGCGCCCTGGTCCTCACGGGCGCCCGCGTCGGGGCTCACACCCCCGTCCGGCGAGGGCACCATGACGTCCGCGTCCGCGCCGGGCGCCAGGTCCGGACCTGCTCCATCGCAGCCGATGATGAGGGCTGCTGAGAGCAGCGTGACCGTGATCGCGAACCGATGCATGGCGCGAACCCTACCGAAGCTCTGTCAGCAGGCTCGCGACAGCTGGGTGGTGCTCCGCGAAGATCACGTGCGAGCACGTGTCGTGCGGGTGACGACGCGCTCCATGCCGCGCGCACCGGCAACGGATGGTGCTGCGCTTGCCTCGTGTGACCGCGCGTGATTTCCTGCCCACCGATGCGCACCACCAACCGAGCTCCACGTCTCATGCGCTGGGGCGTCTCGCTCGCCGCGACCGGGCTGCTCAGCCTGGGTGGCGTGTGGGTCAGCGCGCAGGACGCGGAGCACCCCGCTCAGGATCCTGTGCCGGCGGGTGCGCGTGCGGCCTCACCCGCCACGGTGGCAGCGGACTCCGCAGGGGCACAGGCGCCTGCACCACCGCCGGGCCGAGAGCACGTGCCCACGGTCGCGGAGCTCCAGGCTCAGCTCACGGGACTGCGCCGCGACACCCTCACGAGCGTGGGCGGGCCGGCCCTCGAGCACGCCGCGCTGGCCCTCGGGCGAGCGCGCCAAGCAGAGGGTGAGCGCGACGCCGGCAGCGCGGGGGCTGCCAACGACGCGCTGCGGGCTCGACGCATCGCCCATGCGGCGCTCACCCTGGTGGTGGCGCAGCGCGAACGCGAGCAGGCGCGGCTGCTGCGCGACGAAGCCGCCCAGGCGCGCCAAGCCGCCGACGGGGCCGCGCGCACTGCCGAAGAGGCCCTGCGTGTGGCGCGCGCCAACGCTGCTGCGGTGGCGAGCGCTCCGGCCACCGCGACCACGGCGCCCGCAGCGCCTCCGGCAGTGACAGCCCCTGCCGGATCGACCACGGCTGAGCCCGCTGGGCCGAGCACCACGGAGGAAACCCCGTGAGCGCGCGACTTCGCCCGACCTCGCCGCGCATCCGCGCTGCGCGTCCCGGCTTCCGGGCCGCCGCGCTGGTGGCCCTGCTGGCGACGGGCGGCTGCGGCGCTGGCAGCGCGCCCCCCGCCCAGACGCTCACACCGCTCTTCGAGGGCTCGCGCGTGGACGAGGCGCGCGCCACAGCGCCTCACCTCATGGCGCAGGCCGACGCGGCGCGCGAGGCCGCGGCCAGCGCCGAGCGTGCGGGGCGGACCGACGAAGCCGCCGAGCTCGCCACCGAGGCCCGCCTCTGGCTAGCGGCTGCGCTGGCCGTCACGGACCAGCAGGCCTTCGAGCGCGAGCGCGAGGCCGACGTGGCGGCCACCGACGTGGCCAGGCAGCGCGCCGTGGCGCTCCAGCTCGAGCGCGAGACCGTGGTGGAGGAGGAGGCCACGGCGCGTGCCGCAGCCCTCGCCAGCGAGAGCGCGCAGCGGGCATTCGAACATGCGGCCGGCTACGAGGCGCGCCGCTTGCGCCGCGACGACCCCGAGACGCGCACGCTCTACCGAGAGACCAGCCGAGCGCTGCTGGAGCGGAGCGCCGCCCTGATCGCCGCGAGCCGAGCGCTGGGCGCCCCCGGCAGCGCGGCTGGTGCGCTCGAGGAACGCCTTACGGCGCTGCGCCGCGCTCCCCGGCCCGAGCTGGTGGTGACCGAGGCCGACGTGCTGCTGAGCGACGCCATGGCCCTGCTGGGCCGGGCGCGCGCTGCGCTCCCTGTGAGCGCGACCGAGGCGGCTGCGCTGCTGGAGGCGGCCCGCGAGCGTGGGCTCAGCCCCACCCGGGGGGAGCGTGGCATCGAGCTGCGCGGGGCTCCGCTCGAGCGTCCCACGGCGGCGGGGCTCCGGCAGGTGGCCGCGCTGCTCAACGCGCATCCGCAGGGAGGCGTGCAGATCCTGATGGTGGGCCCGGTGGCCCAGCGCAGCGCCGGCCGGCGACGGGCGGCCAGCCTGCGAGCGGGTCTGCTGGCGGGCGGCGTGCCGCCCGAGCGCCTGAGCGTGGTGGAGGTCACGGTGGACGTCGAGACCCCCGGTCTAGGCCTTCTGCTGCCGGCGTATTGACCCGCCCTGCTTCGCCCGCGACGGCCCGATGTGATTTCGGGGTCGCCCCGGCATTTTTCTGCTACGGTCCAACGCGTTTGGGCCACTGCACGGTCCAGAGAGCCCCCTTTCGAACACCAACCTGGAGTTTCCATGGCCTGGGTCATTACGCGCCTTTGCCGCGACTGCGTCGATCAAGCTTGTGTGGATGTCTGCCCCGTCGAGTGCATCTATGCCTACACGGGTGACGACGCGAGCAAGTTCCCGAACCAGCTGTACATCCACCCGGAGGAGTGCATCGACTGCGGTGCGTGTGAGCCGGAGTGCCCCTGGGAAGCCATCTTCGAAGACGCGAGCGTCCCCGAGGTGTTTTCGGCGGACACTGCGCACAACGCGAAGATCGTCGGCGAGATGGACAACTTCGAGGTGCCCACGCGCGAAGATCACGACCAGCCGTCTCCGGACAAGGTCGTCGCGAACAAGGCCAAGTGGGGCTACGCGGGCTGATGTGACCCATGAGGGGCGGCCAGTCGGTCGCCTCTCGTGCGTTTCCCGGAGGCGGCCAGTCGGTCGCCTTTCGCGTTTCGGAGCCGCAGCCAGGGCTGCCCCCGGTGCGTTTCAGCGCTCGCGAACGGGGAACTCGAGGTGGAAGTGGGGCGGGCGGCCCTCCTCCAGCACGCGCACCCCACGCTGGCGCGCCGCGACGGTGCGGAACGTGCGCCGCTCTCGGCTGCTCATGTCGCGGCTGCGCACGTCCACGGCGCCGCTGTAGAGGTGCCGCGAGATGTACAGCCCGCGCGCGATCTGCCCCATGAGCACGCGCGTCATCGCGGCCACGCAGCGCGCTCGCCCGCTTCGGCGCGCGTGCTGGTAGGCCTGCTCGATCTGCCGTGCGGCCTCGTAGTCGCGGTAGAGCCCGGTCAGCGTGCCTCCGCTGGCCAGCTTGTCGAACATGGCCTCGGCCTGCTCGAGCGGGGTGCGCACGCCGCTCGTCACATGGAACGTGCGCCCCGAGGCCGCTCGGAACGCCACGGCGAGCTGCGCCACCGTGCTGCGCAGCGCCGGGCTGAGCACCACGTCGGGCTCCATGGTGAAGGGCGCGTCGGGGCCGTCAGCGGCAGCGCGCCCGGCAAAGACCGGTGTCAGCCACCCATGCGCGCGCGAACGGTCAGGCTGCACACCCCCCGTGGGGGCTCGTTCCGTGTGGCCCCGCGGTCCCGCGGGCCAGCCCACGCTGACGGCCACGAGCAACACCGCGCACCCGAGCAGGGCTTGCTCGCAGCGGGCTCGCGACGCAGACGACAAGGCAAACACGCTGAGTAGGGTATCAGCGTGCCGCCGGCGCTCGAAGTTCTCGGCAGCCCGGGGCCCCACGGTCACCGCAGCGGCTTTCGGAAGCGGACCTGGTAGGCCTCGAACCCGAGCGACCGGTGGGCCTGCACGGCGCCTTCGTTGAAGGACCAGGTGGCCGACTCGATCAGGTCGCAGCCCGCCTCGCGGAAGACCGCCTCGAGGGTGGCCATCAGCGCGGCGCCCAGGCGCTCCCCGCGAGCGGCGGGTTCCACGTACCAGTCCTCCACCACGCCGCGGCGTGGCATGCGGCGCTCGGGCTCCTCTTCGATGTGCCCGGTGATGTAGCCCAGCACCGCCCCCTCACGCTCGGCCACCAGCACCACGGCGTTCGGGTGCTCGATCAGGCCGTCGATGTCGTCGCGCAGCACGCGCTCGAAGTCGCGGTACGCGAGCAGCGGCGCGATGGCGGGCGGCACGATGCTCTCGTGGTGATCGATGTACAGCGCGCGATGCAGCGCGCGCAGCGAGGCGCGGTCGGCGCGCGAGGCGCGTCGTAGGGTGGCCTGGGACACGGCTACGACATACTACGCGCGCGGCGACCGCGCCCGGCGACCTTCTGGCCTCAACGCGGGGCGAGCGTGGTCGGCCCGTCCAGCGTCAGCAGCGGCCGCAGGCGTCGGAAGGTCTTCCTCCCGATGCCGCGGATGCGCATGAGCTCCTCCACCCGTCGAAAGGGGTGCCGCTCGCGGTACTCCACGATGGCCACGGCCCGCGACGGACCGACCCCCGGCAGGCGCTGCAGCTCCTCGGCACTGGCGGTGTTGAGGTTCACCTGACCGGACGGCGCCGCCGGTGCTTCGGCGGACACCTCCGCCGTCTGCGCGCCCGCCGCGGGCACGGGCGCCAGCACCGCCAGCAGCAGCGCCAGCAGCGCGAGGCGCACCCCGCGCGGCAGGACGCTCGCGCTCATCGCTCCTGCTCCTCGCGCTCGCCGTCCTGCTGGCGCTCCTCGGCGCTCTTGCTCTCGCGAATGTGGAGCTGCCCGTTGGTCGGCATCGCGTCCAGCTTCACGTGCAGGCTGCCGTCGCGGTTGGGGAAGGCCGCGCCGATCTTCAGCCAGAACTTGTGGCCGTCGCGCTCGCGCTCGACAATGGTGTAGACGGTCTGGAAGGGCTTCGCCCCCTCGCTGCGCACCTCGGGCGCGGCCGCAGGCGGCTCGCTCGAGCGCTGCTGACGGGCTTCGCGGCGGGAGGCGCTGCGGGTGGTGGTGGTGGTGGTCTCGGACATTGCGGTTCTCTCCATGGTGGGCCCAGCGGGCCGGTTGATGGAGAGCACCCTTCGCAAGTTGCCGGCCGGCCGCGCACCCCTCGAGATCCGCGCTGGCCGAGCACCCCATGCTGGCGCGCCGCCACTCGAGGTGTGGCGGCCGCCGGCCTCACGGGGGACTCAGGGGGCTGCAGGGACGCGGGGCGTGGGCCGATCCAGCAGGAACGCGCGGCTGGCTAGGTAGGCATCGGGGGCCACCCCGCCTGCCATCAGGCGCAGCACGGCGCCCGGTCCGGTGACGCCCGTGAGGCCCACACGCACGCCCCAGCGCTGCGCCGTCTCCAGCAGCTCGGTGCTCACGGCGGTGGGCGGCAGGTACAGCCATGGCACGCCGATGGCGCGCGCCGTCTGGAGCCACGCGAGCCCCCCTTCCACACCTTCCGGCGCCTCCACCAGCGCGATGTCGACACCCGCTTCGCGCAGCGCTCCCACCAGCAAGCCCGCGATCACCGGGTCGTAGGTGGCGAGCGTCACGCGCTCGGCGGGCAGCTCACGGAACGTGGTCACCAGGGTGTGGAACCACGCCTCGCGCAGCTCGGGCCGCGCTGGCGTGTGGACGTGGAACACGAAGCTCATCTGGGGGTGCTGCTGCAGCAGCTCTTGCACGGTGGGCGCCGGCCGCCGCAGCGTCTCGAGCTGTTGGCGCGTCACGTCTTCCACGTTGACGTTGATGCCGTTGCCCAGCTGCAGCAGCTCGGTCGCACCGATGGTGACTAGGGCACGCTCCGTGGTCATCTGCAGGTCGAGCGTGATGGTCTCGAAGCCTGCGGCGGCGGCGGCCTCCACCTCGGGGTGCGATTGGCGAAGGGGCTCTGCGCCCGCGGCCGGCGGACCGGCCAGCAACCCGCGGTCGTTGATGCGCAGCGGCTGCGTGCGCGTGCGGCGCTCGCCCTCGGGGAGCTCCGGCACGGGCATGTAGCGCCGGTGCCGGCGCAGGTAGCGCTGCGTGGCGAGATACGAGAGCAGGTACTCGCGCATGCGTGGCAGCTCGGGGTCGTCCTCGCTGAAGAGGTCACGCTCGAACCGCGGATCGGCGGCGCGGTCGTGGATGCGCACGCCGCGCGTGAGCGTGTTGTAGAGCCAGCGGATGTCGCCGTCGTGCGCCACCAGGAACTGCCGCGAGTCACCGCCGAACGAGAGCGGGGCGCGCCGTACGGGCCACTCGCCGTCGGCGAACAGGTCTCGCCCGAAGTAACAGCCGATGCGCGTGTCGCGCGCCAGCCCGAGCAGCGTGCGGGGCAGGTCGGTCTGCGCGCCCAGCCGTGAGCTCCTCTCGCGCAGCGCGCGCTCCTGCGCCGCCGGCACGCCCGTCACGAAGAGCGGGACGCGGAAGTGCAGCTCGTGTCCGTCCACCGTGGTGGGGGTCTCGGGGTCGCCCGGGAACTCCACCGGGCTCGGGTGGTCGCCCATCACCAGCAGCACCGTCCCGCGCGGCCGCTCGTTCTCCGCGTACCAAGTGTAGAACGCCTCGAGCTGGGCGTCGGCATAGGCCAGCCGCGCGCGCAGCGTGTCCATGTCGTCGGGGGTGGTGCCGAGCGCCAGCTGGTCGGCCGAGCGTCCGAGGCCGTGCATCACGGCAAAGCGCGAGCGACCCGCCGGCTGCGACGCCAGCCACGACTGCAGGTGCGCATACGTCTCTTCGTCCGTGCGCCGCGCCGGACCGCCCAGGGGCGGGACGTCCAGCGTGGTGAAGCCCGCCATCCGCAGGTAGGTCTGTCGGTAGGTGCGCAGGTCGCGCGAGCCGTCGAAGAACGCGGTCTCGTAGCCCACGTCGCGCAGGTCGCGCGCGACGCCCGGCAGGTAGGGCAGCGCCGGGTCCGCCATGACGGGGGTCTCCGGGCTCGGGGGCTGTCCGCTCAGCACGGCCAGCAGCACGTCCTCGTCGGTCTCGCCGGCCGCCATGACGTCGTCAAACAGCACGGCCTCCTCCGAGAGGCGCCGCAGCAGCGGCATGACGGGCGCGCCGTTCGCCTGGTTCACCTCCAGCTCCCGCATGCCCACGTCGCGCAGCAGCAGCACGATGATGCTGGGCGCCGCCTCGCCGGGGGGCAGGTTCGTGCGCGCCCGCTCCACGCACAACGGATACGCCGTGTCGGGCACCGGCTCGAGGGCGTCGCCCTGATGCAGCACGGCGGTCATCACACGCACGTCGCCGGGCGGGCGACCGTCGGTGGAGGGCGGGTCGTCGTGCAGCACCATGCGGTCGCCGGGCGAGTAGCGCGTCTGCGGACGGTCGCCGTGCTCGTGCTCGTGCTCACCCTCGTGCTCGTGCCCCGCGTGGCGCTCTTCCTGCACCGGGTCGGCTGCGGGCGTCTCGCGCCCCTCCGGCTCGAGCGCCAAGTGCCAGGCCGGGTGCACTGCGCCTGCGTAGAGGTCGTCGTACGCGCCCACGCTCGCGCCGATCGACAAGCATGCGAGCAGCCCCAGCGCCACGGCGTCGGCCACGCGCCCAGCGCGCGTCGCGTAGCGCTTCTCGAGGCGCGCTGCGAGCGGCGTGACCAGCGCCAGGAGCCCAGCGCCGAGCATGAGCCCAGCGCCCAGCGCCTGCAGGCCGCTCAGCTCCAGCTGTGCGCGCGAGACGGCGCCCGGCAGGCGGGGGGTCACCGCCACGTGCAGCGCGAGCAGCAAGATGGCCAGCACACCGCTCACCAGGCGCGCGCCGAAGGCCGCTGGTTTCCGCCCGATGGGCCACGCCAGCAGCGCCCCCAACAGCATGTCGAAGGGCAGCGCCACGGCGGCGCCCGCGTAGTACGCGAGGTCGGGCGCCACCCCGATGGGGCGGGCCAGCACCGTCCGGGCGATGCCAGCGCACAGCGCGTAGAGCATGCCGAAGGCGGCGACGTGAGCAGCCCGCGTGGCGGGCGAGGAGGCGTTGGGTTCGGACATCGGATCGTTCGGGCGTTCTGCGACGGCGCTCACTCGAGACCGTCGGGCGGGGGGGCAAAGGCCTCGGGGCGCAGGCGCAGCAGGCGCGCCCCGCCGAGGACGGAGACCACGCCCAGGACGAGCAGCAGCGCCACCATGGGCCAGCGCATGGACTCGCGCCGGGCGTGCAGCTCTTCGTGCTTGGCGCGCTCACCGAGGTAGGTGCGGAGCGCGACCCCATCGCGCACCTCCACCAGCACGGCGTCGCCGGGGCGCAGCGCGCGCACGCGCACGTGGAAGGGCGGGTTCAGGCGGCGCTCGGTGTCCACGTCGCCCACCAGCGGCAGCCGCGCCAAGGACATGACTTCGCGGACGTCGTCGCGATCGGGGGCGTCCACCCGCCACGCTTCGGGCGAGTTGAACTGCACGCGCACCACCTCACCCGAGGCCTGCCGCACGGCCAGCGTGGGCTCCCCGTAGTTGCCGCGGTGATGCGGCGCATTCGGGCCGGGCTGGTCCGCCACGCGCACCTCTCCATAGAGGAAGGGGTCCCCGGCGGGCGACGGCGTGAGGGGGCCGTCCTCGAGCGTGCCCTCGACGCTCTGCTCGGGGGAGGGGAGGTCCGGCTCGGCCCCGTTCAGCGCCACGTCGAGGCCGAGCGCAGCGCAGCCCAGGCCGACCAGGATCATGACCACCGCGCCCACGCGCGCGAACGTACGGGCTCGCGAAGACATCATCAGAAGAGCTCGCCCTGGGGCTCGGCGTCGCCGGGGCCACGTCGCCGCGTGGGCATCGTCTTCTTCAGGTGCTCGTAGGCGTGCCGTGTGGCCACGCGGCCTCGGGCGGTGCGCGCCAGGTAGCCCTGCTGCAGCAGGAACGGCTCGTACACGTCCTCGAGCGTGTCGCGCGGCTCGCTCAGGGCCGCAGCCAGCGTCTCGATGCCCACGGGGCCGCCATCGTAGTGGTCGATGATCACGCGCAGGAACTTGCGGTCCATCTCGTCGAGACCCGCGTGGTCCACGTCCAGCCGCTCGAGCGACTCGCGCGCGGTGGCGAGGTCCAGCGCCCCGTCCGAGAGCACCTCGGCGAAGTCACGCGCCCGGCGCAGCAGCCGGTTGGCGATGCGCGGCGTGCCCCGAGAGCGCCGCGCCACCTCTTCCGAGGCATCGTGCGAGACCGACAGACCCAGCAGCCCCGCGCTGCGCCGCACGATGCGCGCCAGCTCCTCGGCGCTGTAGTAGTCGAGCCGCGCGGGATACCCGAAGCGCGTGCGCATGGGGTTGGTGAGCAGGCCCGTGCGCGTGGTGGCCGCCACCAGCGTGAACGGGTTCAGGTTGAGCGACAGGGTCTGCGCGTAGGCGCCGTCCCCGTTCACGATGTCGATGCGGAAGTCCTCGACGGCCGTGTAGAGGTTCTCCTCCACCACGGCGCTCAGCCGGTGGATCTCGTCGATGAACAGCACGTCGTTGCGCTCGAGCTTGGTGAGCAGCGCGGCGAGCTGCCCCTTGTGCTCGATGGCCGGACCCGACGCCATGTGCAGCGCCACCCCGCGCTCCTCGGCCAGGATCATGGCCAGCGTGGTCTTGCCCAGACCCGGCGGTCCGCAGAAGAGGACATGGTCCACGGGGTCCCCGCGCCGGCGCGCCGCCTCCACCATGATGCGCAGGTTGTCCTTGATCTTCTCCTGCCCCACGAAGTCGTCGAAGCTCGAAGGGCGCAGCGTGATCTCGTAGGGGCGCTCCTCCGCGCGCGGGGTGGCGTCGACCTCGCGATCGGCGTCGTCTTCGGCTTCGCGGCCGGGGCTGGCAGGGCGTGGGGGCATGCGGAGGCTGGAGTGTGCCGCCTCCTGCGCGCTGCGCCAAGTTGGCGCACCGCGTGCGTGTGGCCTCGAGCCCACAACGCCGGGTTGCGCCCACGCCACCGTTCTGGGACCAAGCGCTCGGGCGGCCGCCGCCCCCTGCACATCCCCCTTGTTTGACCCTCCCGTGGGGCTCGGATACTTCCATGGCTGGGTGACCAGGCGCGGCACGCGGGTTGCTTAGGGCCCGCGCCGCAGGGGACCTTCACTTCGAGGAGACACACGATGAACCTTCATACTTCCCACAACGCTCGCCTGGCCGGCGTAGTCACGGCCCTCCTCCTGGGCCTCACGGCCCGCCCCGTCTCGGCGCAGGCGGTGCCCGAGGTCACTCAGCACACCGAAGACGTGGTCGCGGAGATCCCTGCCGAGGTCGAAGACGAGACCACCTGGAACATCGCCGCCGGCGCCAACATCTCGACGGGTAACACCCGCGCTCGCAACTTCAACGCGGGCACCGACTTCTACGTGCTGCGCGACATCCACGCGCTCAGCTTCCGCACGGCCTTCGTGTTCGGCCAGGCCGACGTGGACGGCGGCGGGCCGGGCAACTACGTGATCAACTCGCGCAACCTCAACTCGCGCCTGCGCTACGACATCTTCCTCACGGACAACGACGCGCTCTTCATCGCCGTGGCGCATCGCTGGGACAGCTTCGCGGGTCTCCAGACGCGCGTGCAGTTCCAGGCTGGCTACCTGCGCAACCTGATCAAGAACGAGAGCACGCGGGTCTGGCTCGAGGCCGGCTACGACTTCACCTTCGACAACCGCCAGAACAGCGCCAACCAGCGCGTCATCTGCAGCGAGGCCGACGTCGCCAACCCGTTGCTCCCCGAGTGCACGCGCGTGGTCCGCAACTTCCAGGACATCCACGCTCTGCGCCTCTTCTACGGGGCCACCCACGCGTTCAACGAGAACGTGACCGGCGCCACCGGGGTCGAGTTCCTGGTGAACTTGAACGAGCTCGCCGGTGGCGAAGCCGACCGCTTCGACGACATCCGCCTCAACTGGGAAGCCAGCCTGAACGCGCGCCTGGTGGAAAATCTGGCCATCGAGGTGAAGTTCCGCCTGCAGTACGACCGCGTGCCGGCTGCCTCCGAGGAGCTCGACACCAACACGCTCATCAGCCTGATCTACACGTTGCTCTGAGCCGGGCCGTCCTGTAGGACGCAGCCCATGGACATCGAGAAGCTGCTCGAGGCGCTGGAAGCCGCCGCCACCCAGTGGGGCATGAAGGGCATTGGCGTCCTGCTGGCCGTGCTGGCCGGCTGGGCGGTCGCCAACTCGGTGTCCAACCGGCTGCGGCGCGCGCTCGAGGCACGCAACTTCGACCTCACGCTCACGCGCTTCTTCGCCAACCTGGTGCGCTACAGCATCCTGGTCAGCGTCGGGGTGGCCTGCTTGGGTGTCTTCGGCGTGCAGACCATCAGCTTCGCCGGCCTCATCGCGGCGGCCGGTCTGGCCATCGGCCTCGCGCTGCAGGGCACGCTCACCAACTTCGCGTCGGGCGTCATGCTGCTCATCTTCCGGCCCTTCAAGGTGGGCGACCACGTGAAGGTGGCCGGCGTGGACGGCGTGGTGGAGGCCATCGACCTCTTCACCTGCGAGTTCAAGTCGTCCGACAACCGCCGGCTGATCGTCCCCAACAACGCCATCTTCGGCGCCACCATCGACAACGTCACGCACTTCCCCGAGCGGCGCGTGGACGTGAGCATCAGCAGCCCCTACGACGCCGACCTCGACGCCACGCGCGTGGCCCTCGAGAAGGTGGCCGGCTTGGTCCCCGGTGTGTTGGTGGAGCCCGCGCCGCAGGTGTTCCTGGCAGGCCTCGGGGGCAGCACGGTCAACTGGCAGCTGCGCCTCTGGTGCGCGCGCGAGGACTACTGGGACGTGTACCAAGCCACCATCCGTGAGGCCAAGCTGCAGCTGGAGGGCACCCGCATCCAGACCACCGCGAGCTAGTCGGCGACGGCGCGGCAACGCCCGTCGCCGACAACGTTCACGACAACGCCCACGTGCGGCAGCGTGGACCTGTCTAAATCACTGCGACGAGTTACTAGAGATGCCGGTCGGGCTGGGCAGGTGACAAGGCCCGCGCAGCCGGCGAAGATGCTGGGATGCTCGCTCCGCCCACCCCGGGCACCCACCGGTTCGCGCTCGCGCTGCTGACGCTCGGCCTTACGGCGTGCGCCGCCGACCGCAGCGACTTCACCCGCGCAACAGACCCCACCGACGCCGCCTTCGACCCCGACCACGTGCTGCAGGTGGACGTGGAGCTCACCGATCCGGACTGGGCCGAGCTGCGCGACCAGGGCCGCACGCTCGCAGACCTGTGCTCCAACGAGAGCCCCTACGAGTACTTCACGGCCACGGTCACGGTGGACGGCATGCGCTTCGAGAACGTGGAGGTCCGCAAGAAGGGCTTCTTCGGCTCGCTGAGCAGCGCGCGACCGTCGCTCAAGCTGCGCTTCGCCGAGGACCTCGGGCCCTATGGGCTCGAGCGCATGACGCTCAACAACGACAACCAGGACCCGAGCCACCTGCGCACGTGCCTGACCTACCGCGTGATGGACGCAGCCGGGGTGCCCGCGCCGCGCTGCAACCACGCGCGGGTGAGCGTGAACGGCGAAGACCTGGGCGTGTTCACGCACGTGGACAGCATGAACAAGCCCTTCCTGCGGCTGTACTTCGAGGACGAAGACGGCGCGCTCTTCGAGGGCCAGCTGGGCGACTTCACGGCGCCGTACCTGGGCGGGATACAGAGCAAGACCGAGGAGCAGCCGGACCGGGAGTTCCTGGCGGACCTGCAAGAGGCGCTCGAGCGCTCCGACGAGGGCGACATGCTCAGCGGCGTCAGCGCGCGCGTGGACGTGGACGCGTTCCTGTCGTTCTGGTCGGCCGAGGCGCTGGTGGGCCAGTGGGACGGCTACAGCAACAACCGCAACAACTGGTTTGCCTACCGCGACCCGATCAACAGCAAGCTCTACTTCATGCCGTGGGGCCCCGACGCGGCCTTCGCGCCGCTGCGCCAGAACCAGGGTCTCGGGTCCATCAACGGTCCGCTGCGCTCGGTGTTCACCACGGGGCGGCTGAGCGCGCGCCTCTTCGAGGTGCCCAGCATCCGGCGGCGCTACGAAGCCCGCATGCAGCACCTGCTGGACACGGCGTGGGACGAAGACGCGCTGCTGGCCGAGGTGGCGCGCGTCACGGCGCTGCTGGGCGCCGACGTGGCCCCCGAGTCGGTGGCCCAGGTGCAGGACTACATCCGCACTGCGCGGGCGGACATCGAGGCCGAGCTCGAAGGCGGACTCCCCGCGCAGCGTGCTGGCCTCGTGGACGCGCCCATCTGCCTGTTCGCCGTGGCCAACGTGAGCGGCACCTTCGACACCACCTTCGACACGCTGGACCTCACCGCCATCACCGAGGAGCGCGCCACCGTCACGTGGTCGAGCGACCCGCCCACCGTGAACCTCCCGCAGGCCTTCGACGCCGTGGCCGGCGTGGACCCCGAGCTGATGAACGCCACCACCATCCGCGTGCTGGGCGTTCGACCTTCGGGCCAGGTGCTGGTGCTGGGCTTCGTCATCGACCCGGCGCTCTTCGAGAGCGGCGCCATCATCCCGCTGGGCGGCCTCACCAACTTCGCCGCCGTGGTGGAGCTGACCTTCCGCCCCACGGGCCCGCTGCTGCGCCCGCTGGGCCTGCTGACCGATGGCGTGCTGACGCTGGACGAGATCGAGCCCGTGTCCGGGGGCCGCATCTCGGGCAGCTTCAGCGGGGTGTTCTACGAGCAGCGCTGACGCGCGGCGGCTCGCAGGCGCACAGACCGTGCGGTCAGCGACCCGTCCCGAAGGACCACCAACAGTCGGCCCCTGTCTGGTCGGGGTCGAGTTCGAAGCGCACGCGCTCGAGCAAATCGCGCATGCCGAGCACGATGGGACTTTGCCATTCGGGCGCCAACAGGATCGTGGTGTCCACGAGCAAGTCCGTTCCACAGCCTGGCTCCGCAAGCAGGTGCAGCGAGACGCGCTCCAGCGTACCCAGAATGAGCCCCTGCCGCGTGGCCATCCTGAGCGTGGGTCCAGCGGCTCCGGGTGCCATGTGCCTCGCCAGGTCACCACCGATCACCGACCACTGCGCCCCCGTGTCGAGCAACGCGGAGTACTTCTCATGCCCGGCTCCAATGCGGCACTCCACGGCGGTCACCAACAGCCCCGTGTCGGCTCGGCGGTCGATCGCGAAGCGTGCGCTCCCCGTGGCCCACGGCGTCCGCACGCTCACGCTGGCACCTGCATGAGCGTCAACTCAGCGCGGTCGACGCGACCCCGAAGCTCCTGCTGCAGCGTAGCGAGCGAGCTCCCTGACGCCACCAGAGACCCAGCCTTGAGCGCCACCCATTTGG
Organism: Sandaracinaceae bacterium; assembly: GCA_016706685.1. NCBI lineage: Bacteria > Pseudomonadati > Myxococcota > Polyangiales > Sandaracinaceae > Sandaracinaceae bacterium. The sequence goes on from JADJJE010000036.1 coordinate 57,295, forward strand.
CGCGGTAGGCGGTCGCGTTCTCGGCCACCCAGTGGAGGTTCGCAGGCAGGTCACCGGTGGCAGAAGCCGTCTCGGCTGCCTTCGTAAGCGGCGGGGCGAGGGCAGCCTCCCAGCGCGTCCCAGCCGCGAGCGCGCGGGCTTCCGCGGTGCGCCCGGCTTCGAGCAGCGCGGTGATGTTGGCCTCCGTCGGATCAGCCAACGCAGCCTGAGAGGAGCCAGGAGCGTCCAAGAGTTGCGTCACCGCCAACTCGATGGCGCGACCCACATCGCTCTCCGCGAGCAGATCACGGACAAGGCGTCGCTGACGTGCGAAGTGCTGGGTGCCGATGCCCACCTGGGCAACGAACTCCTCGGCGTCGCGCCCGAGCACGGCGATGCGCTGGTGAAGCGCGTTCGCGGGGTCGAACATGGGGATGGGCAGCGACCACACGTACTTGTCGATGTGGCGCTCATCTTTCCCGTAAGCCATCAGTGGACGAACCCGCTCCGTAACGACAACCGCATTCAGGATGGCGCAGAGGTAGCGTCCCTCTTCTGCGGTGGCGACCGCTGCCCAGTAGAGCGTGTGGTCGATGATGGCGCGGGGATCGGAGACTCTCGCGGCAGCGAGGTGCATCCCAGACTTGGTGTACGCTACGCGCTCAGCTCCCACCGGCAGCTGACCCCGCAGCTTTCCGTGATAGTCGAGCTGCTGCGACAGCGTGAGTCGCTCGCTCGATCGATTCGCCTCCCAGACCTGATTGGCTCGGGTCCACCACGCGTTCAGCGCGGGGTACCCCTCGATCTTCGCGTCCTCTAGGATTCCCTTCCGTTCGATGGGCAGCACAGCCTGCATCGGTTCGAGAGCGCGAAACGGCAGCACCGTCTCTCCGAGGTGGATGCGAAACACGAACTCACTCTCGACCACCGCCTCGTGCGAGGGCAACGACTTCCAGGGCGCCTTCTCGTTCGCACTGCGCGCCGAGCGTACTGAGACCCGGTTCTTCACCTGACCAAGGGGACCCGCAGACATCGGCTCCACCATGAAGAGCACGCGTGGGACTATGGTCGCGCCTTGCCGGAAGCGCGGATGATAGGGCGAGCGCACCTCGGCCTCGCCCCGCTCGGTGTGGCTGGCCTCGCGACGAATGAATCTCTCCACCGCCGGCCAGGTGGCGTTCGTCTTCTGCAGCTTGCCTACCCAGCGCTCTCCGGCCTCCGGCATCGGTGACGCCGTCTTTGCTCGCGCCCCGAACACGACCGAAGCGGAGATGGGGAAGAAGTGGGGCCGCACCTCGCGGAGGTCCCACGGCGGGTCGAGCGCTACCTGCAGGTTCAGCTGGTCCTGGGCCCCCGCGTAGGTGCCACTACGAAAGCCTTCGTATTGGCCCCGGTCCAGCACGGCGCTCGGCATCACGAAGGCGAAGCGTCCGCCCTCGCGCCGCAGGTAGAGTTCCATGGCGCGCACCACGAAGAGCGCCGAAAGGTCCTGATTGGTGGCGTATTTCTTCCCATGCCAGAGACCGCGCGCCTCGCTCATGGAGCGAAAGTCCGCCTGCATGTCTTCGGGCATGTGTCGGAACGCGAGCCAGGGCGGGTTGCCCACCAGCACGTCCACGTGGTTCTCGGGCCGCGCGAGCCACTCGGGGCGCGCGAGATTGCGGATGTAGTAGCCCCAGATGTGGTCGCGGCCCTCGTCGTGCAGGCGACACATCAGGTGGAAGGTGGCGGTGATGGCAGGCCGCGCGTCTTCCGGGATGGCGAGGTTCAGGAACAGAGCGTTGAGCGAAGGCCGTGCCCCGTGCTTGCGTCCCCTCGACGCGCGGTCGGCTAGCTGGGACACCAGGTCATCGAAGGCGGCCGGGTCGGCCAGCAAGCTCTGGGGAAACACGAACTCGGACTCCGTCAGCTCCCGCTGATCGTTGACGGGAACGCGCAGCTCGTGGGCGGACCACAGCGAGGAGCGGGCGTTGCGCCACTGCATGGAGTCGCCCAGGAACACGGGCACGCGCAGCGGGTTTCGCTCCGCCGCCAAGCGCTCGGGGCCGATGGCGAGCAAGTAGGTGACGCGCGCCAGCGTGACCGCCACCGGGTGCAGGTCCATGCCCACCACGTTGCGCGTCACGCCGTCGAGCTGCTGCGCCATGGTGTGCCCGGCCTTATCACCAGCCGCCAGATAACGACGCACCATGTGGAAGAGGAAGGTCCCGGAGCCACACGACGGGTCGAGCGCGCGCGTGGTCAGCGGCGCAGGGACCGCCGTCTCCACCACCTTCTGCGCGAGCCAGTCGGGTGTGTAGTACTCGCCCAGCTTCTTCCTTGTCTCCGCCGAGATGACCGACTCGTAGAGCACCTTCAGGACGTCGTGCTCGACCGCGCGCCAGTCGAAGCGCGCGATGCGCCGGGCGAGGGTGCGCACGAACGAGTCGCCCTTCGGGACGTCCACCACCCAGTCGAAGAAGTCGGACTCGACCACGCCGTGGACACCGGCCTCGTCGAACTTGGCGCCCGAGAGCAACGAGCGCGGCGCCAAGTGCTCCGGGGAGAGCCCCAACACGGCATGCGCGATGATCTCGGCCGTGTTCACCAGCAACGTGTGCTCGACAAAGAGGTCGTCGCTGTCTTGGAACTGCGTGCCGAGAGCGGTCTCGAGCAAGCGCGCCCAGAGCAGACGCTTCGTGCGGACGACTGGGTCGTCGCGGTGCTGCTCGTAGAGGTCCGCGAGGCTCGCGCGGTCCAGGCTGTGAGAGCTGCTGCCCACACCGAGGCGCGCGTAGATTTCTTCAGGCGTGGGCTTGATGTCGCGCGCCGTGGCCAGCACGCCCTCGAGCCAGATGAGCAGCGCGTCCACATCCGGCTTCGTGGGGCTGACGGTCAGCGAGCTGCCCGTCTCGTGCAGCTCGTCCTGGCGCAGGTGATAGCAGCGCCACTCCGCCCCGTCGGTCAGCACCCCGACGTAGCGGCGGTCGGAGGCCGCCTCGCGGGCGCGCACGTAGCCGCGCAGCTGCTTGACCGCGTCACGCAACACAGCGGGGCTGCGAAGGTCCTTCTTGACCTCGATGACGGTGGAGCCGACCTCCACGTCGATGCGGCGCCCCTCGCCCGCCTGTGGCTCGAGCAAGACGTCGTCCGTGAGGCCCAGCCGGTGGTCGAGCAACAGCTGACGGATGTCCGCCTGCAGCGTCGCTTCGGTGCGCGGGTTGTCTCTCGAGGCGATCCGGGCCGCCAGCTCTTTGATCGATGTCACGTGCTCACCTTCGGGCGCGACCATAGCGCACGGGGCGCAGAGGTTGTCGAACTCTATCCGGGTTCAAAGCCGAGACCGCCCTCGAAGCGGTAGATCGCTGCGCGCGTCACCGGCACGTCCACGTCCGGGAAGGTGCGTACATCATAGACGGCGAGCGCGCTGGCTGACACGCGCGGCGTGCCAGGGCGGTTGGACTCGCCCACCAGCGTGACCGCCTCGCATGCGGCCAGCTCGGTGAGGATCGGCGCGTTGCTGCGCTCGTAGAGCACGTCGGCCGCGAGCGCGACGTCCCAGCGAGCCGGCCGCGTCGTCGCCGTGGCGACCGTGAGCCCGTTGAGCGCGGCGTTCGCAGCGCAAGCCACCAGCGCCTCCGGGTCGAGGTCCACGCACACCACGGACCGCGCCCCGGCGCGCGCCGCCGCCAGCCCCGCGATGCCCGAGCCTGCGCCGAAGTCGATCACGTCGAGCCCACGCACGAGCTCCGGGTGGTCCAGCAGGTGCCGCGCCAGGGCCGCGCCCGCCGCCCAGGCGAAGGCCCACATGGGTGTGTCGTCGGTCTCCACGATGGCGTGCACGTGCGCCTCGAGGTCCACGCCCTCGCCCAGCAGGAAGAGCGCGAGCTCGGGGACGAGCGGGTGGCGCCGCGCCTCGATGTGCGCGCCGAAGATCTGCTTGCGGCCCGGGAAGTCCACGTGCCGGAGGCTAGCGCGAAGGGTCGCCTAGCGCAGGATGAACGCCTCCACGGCCTCGATCTCGACGCCCGCCGTGATGCCGGTGCAGCGCATGGTCTCGGGGTCCAGGTCGGAGTCGGCCACGCCGCTCAGCGCGCGCTCCAAGATGGGTAGCAGCGAGGCGTTGCCGGTGCCTCCGCCGTCGGCGATGACGCGCGCCACCAGGGCCTGGATGTCGGCGATGGGGACCACGCCCCCCAGCATGCCGTGTGCGCGGCCGGCTTCGTCGATCGTGAAGCGCCCCTGCATGCGCGTGAGCCGCACGTCGCCGGTGGTCATCAGGAAGCGCAGCGGCAGCGTCAGGCCGGGGATGGGGCCGAAGCTGATCACGCCGTCCTCGATCGTGCCCTCGCCCCCAGACGGCTCGGTGCCCGCCATGATGTCGAACGACTGTCCGGGCTCCGCCTGCCCATTGGTGCCCAGCGCCACAGGCCCTTCGCCACGAAACACCTCCACTCCGACGCGCCGATCCGTCACCAGGCTCGCCACCTCGTCGAGCTCCATCAAGATGGTCAGGCCACCTTCGTTGATGGTCTGCTGCAGCGTGGCGTTGATGTCGCCGAAGCCGAAGAGCGCGATGGCCCCACCCAGCATGGCGAGCTGGCTGTCGACGCCGGGCTCCCCCTCGAGTCCGATCAGGTCCGTGTGCGCGCACGCCCCGTCCTCCGCCGGTAGGTCGTCCGTGGACGTGACTCCGTCGAGGTCGAGGCCCGCGACCCCGACTTCGCTCGTCGCGAGCGCGATGCTGGCCCGCGTGACCAAGAACGCGCGTGGCCCGAGCGACTCCGGCGGGGTGTCGCAGCTGGCCAGCCCCGCGCAGGCGAGCGACATGATCACGACGGCGGGGAAAAAGCGCATGAACCCAGGCTATGCCGAGGGCGAGGCCGAGGACAAGGGACCCCGGGCTCGCGGCCGCCAGCGCCTCGTGCAGCGCGTGCTGGTAGACTCACTGCGAGGGTCGCCCACACGGGTGATCACGCCGCGAGACCGCATGCCCGAGCTGCCCGACATCGACGCCTACTGTCACGCGCTGCGCGCGCGCGTCGTGGGGCAGCCGCTAGTGCGCTTCGAGCTGCTCAGCCCGTTCGTGCTCCGCACCGTGACCCCGGCGCCCGCCAGCGCCGAGGGGCGCGTGCTCACGCAGGTGGGCCGGCTGGGCAAGCGGGTGGTGCTCAGGTTCGAGGGTGAGCTGCACTTCGTCATCCACCTGATGATCGCTGGGCGGCTGCGCTTCGATCCCATGGTCGCGGGCCGCAAGCCGCTGAAGCTGCTGTCTCCGCGCGCCGGGGCGCTCTTTGCGCTGCACTTCCCTACTGGGCGGCTGTCGCTCGGCGAGGTCAGCAAGAAGAAGCGCGCCAAGCTGCACGTGGTCACGGGTGAGGCCGCGCTGCGCGAGCACGACCCGGGTGGGGTGGAGCCTCTCGAGGTCGACCTCTCGGCCTTTCGCGCCGCGCTCACCGCCGAGAACCACACCATCAAGCGCGCGCTGACCGACCCGCGCGTGCTGAGCGGCATCGGCAACGCGTATAGCGACGAGATCCTGCACCGTGCGCGGCTCACCCCGGTGCGCTGGACCACGCGCCTCACGGACGATGACTTCGCGCGGCTGTACGACGCGACGCGCGACGTGCTCAGCGAGTTTCGCGAGCGCATGATCACCGAGCTGGACGGCGGCTTCCCCGAGAAGGTCACGGCCTTCCGGCCCGACATGGCGGCGCACGGCAAGTACGGGCAGCCGTGCCCCGTGTGCGCCGAGCCCATTCAGCGCATCCGCTACGCCGACCACGAGACCAACTACTGCGCGCGCTGCCAGAACGACGGCGTGTTGCTGGCCGACCGCGGGCTGTCGCGGCTGCTGAAGGGCGACTGGCCCAAGACGCTCGAGGGGCTCGAGGAGCTGAAGCGCGTCCGCAGCGTGTGACTCGTGCCACGCCGGAGTCGCCGGTGGGCGCCAAATTGCACCCACCCACCCCTGCGGCTAGGCTCCGCCCCATGCCGAAGTTCGACGCCAAGTCCGCTGAAGTCCTGCTCTTCTCCTACAAGGACGGGCTGCTCGCCAAGGTGGCCCACGACCTCAAGATGCGCGTGGACGAGTTCAGCATCGACGTGGCCGACGATCTGTCATCCGTGAAGGCCACCTTCCAAGCCAACCGCGTCAGCGTGCTGAACGCGATGAAGGACGGGCGCGAAGACCACGGCACCCTCGGCGACGGCGACAAGAAGAAGATCCTGGCCAACATCTCGGACGACGTGCTGGACAGCCGGCGCTACCCGACCATCACCTTCGAGTCCACGTCCGTGCGCGAGCAGGGGCAGACGCGCGTGGTCACCGGCAACCTCACGTTGCACGGCCAGACGCGCACTGTCAGCGCCACCATCCGCGAGGACGGCAGCAGCTGGACCACCGACGTGACGCTCCAGCAGCCGGACTTCGGCATAAAGCCCTACAAGGCGCTGGGCGGGGCCCTCAAGGTGAAGCCCGAGGTGCGCGTCACCGTGCGCGTGCCCAAGAGCTGAGCCCGCACGCGACCCGCATCGATCTCCGGAATGAGCCACCACCGAAGCCCTCGACGACATCGTCTCGCGCATCCTTCTAGACCCACAGGACGATGATGCTCGCCTCGACGCCGAAGCGCTGTTCGACGCCACCGACCCGCCGCAGGCCCAGCACATCCGGCTCGGCGTGGAGTTGCGGCGCAGCACGCCGCCACGCGTCGAAGCGTGGGCGGAGCTGGTGGCCATCCTGAAGGAGCACGGACCGCGCTGGCGCGAGCCCCTCGCCCACCTGGACGACCCCAAGAGCCCTTCTCCCGCCTGCACCATCGGACGCGGCTTCATCGCGGGGGTCCGCGTGCGCGTCGACGAGCTCGCGAAGCACGCCGCCGCGCTGGCCCAGCACCCCATCGAGACCCTTCAGCTCGTCGGCTCGCTCGCCGCCCGCGTACCGCTCGCCCACGTGCTCGCGCAGCCCATCACGCGCCGGGTGACTGCACTCTACCTGGGGGACCTGCAGCTCACCGCGGAGGACTACGAGGCGCTCGCGTCGTGTGGGTCACTCGACCGCTGCCAGGCGGTCGTCTTCGGCTACCGCGCCATCGACGACCCCCACCACGACACGCTGGCCCCTTGCCCGCGCCTACGCGAGAAGATGTTGGTCCTGAACAGCGAGGTGCGGCACGACGCGCTCGGCGGCTACTGGCAGTCCACCCGCGCGGCGCAGTAGTAGAACAACTCCGCTGAGCCGCGAGTCCACCTCGCGCACGGTGCTGCGCGTGAGGCGCTGGCCTTCGATGGCTGGCCTGTGC